>JAYUZK010000249.1:0-9597 GCA_043751835.1 Gemmatimonadota bacterium
TTGAGGCGCAGGGAAGATAGCACCATTCGGCGTTCGCGGCTTGCCTTCCGCGAACAGCGGCCGGCAAGGACGACGCCGGCCGCTGTTCCATGGAAGCGAGCCGGCAATCAGTGGGTGAAAAACGAGAAGCCGATCAGCGCGCCCACCATGTTGCCGGAGTCAAAGGAGTTCGAGTGGAACCCGTGCGTGAAGACGGCTTCCAGCCGGGCGGCGAGATCCTTGCCTGCCGGGATCCTGACGCCAATGCCGCCGCCGGCGGTGAACTGCGTCCCACCCGATCCCCCACCCCCGCTGTGGTTGATGCCGACCAGCGGCTCCACGAACCCGCGGGCTCGGGTCGGATCCGACGCGAAGTGCACGAGCACGCCGAGCCGTCCCTGAAACTGGGTGAGCGTTGCACCACCCCCAGTAAGCAGCGTGAGGGCAACCGAAGGCTCGACCGATACCAGGTCGCTTGCGAAGAATCCGACCCGGAACAACCCGGTGGGGATTTGGACCAGCGCGGCCGTCGGACTGGTCAAGCTGATCTGCACGCCGCCATCCATCCCGAGTTCAACGGGCCGCCGCTGGGCGCTTCCTCGTGTCGGGACCACCAGCAGGGCCGTCAGTCCGAGTACCAACTGACCAACATGTTTCATGATATTCACTCCGGGGGTTAGTGGACGCCCCCATGATGCGCGGAGTGAGTCAAGTCGGAGTCAAGCCGGTGCGCCCCGGGAGACTATTCCCGATCCTGATACCAGTACCGCCGAATGAAAGCACGGGTGGCGCCGGGCCGCAGAATCATCCCGACCGCCAGACCCGGCATGGTCGTCAGGTAGTGCCAGTCTCCGTAGCGATCGAACTTGCGAGTCGAGGTCATCGCCTTGACCGAGCGCAGCCGGGTCAACCGTTGGCCCCGGGACCACCCGAGCCGCTTCAACGCCCAGAGAAAGGCAACATCCTCGGCGATCTCACGCCGCTCGTCGTAGCCACCGACCTGGACGAAGTCCTCGCGCCGGCAGAAGACAACGCCGGTATCCATCCCGGTCAGGAATACGAAGGGGAGGAATACCATGTAGGTGGCAACGAGCCCCGGGGACCAACGATCCGGTCGCACCCCGGTGGCGCCACCCACAATCCTGGGGTTCCCGAGGGCGCGCTCGATGGCGTTGAAGGTATCGGGATGAATCTCGGAGTCGGCGTCGACGAAGGCCAGAATGGCGCCGCTCGCCACCGCCGCACCGCCGTTCCGGGCGGCGGCAATCAGGCGAGGTACCACCGGCACCACCCGGCACCCCCGAGCGCGGGCGATGGAGGCGGTCTCATCGGTGGACCCGTTGTCCGCCACGATCACCTCGACCGCGGCCGGGCCGGCGGCGTACCGGGCCCGCGCCACCTCGATACTGTCGAGGAGACGCGGGAGCAGCCGTGCCTCGTTGTGAGCCGGGATCACCAGTGTCAGCATCAGCCTCGAATCATGGGGCCATCCCGGGTCGACGCCAACCCGGCCGTCCCGCGTTGCGCCCGGTCCCCGGAGGAGGTAGGTTGGAAGTGCGGTCAATGCGCCAGTGCGCGGACAAGTTCCGAGTGACGTAAGGGGCCCAGACATCTTGTGGCCCTTTTTTCGTTATGATGACCGCGGTCAGCGATGGGGCAGTGCCCCCTCGTTGTCGGAACGCCCCCCTCTCGTGAGGGTATTGTCACGGGGAAGACAGTCGGCACCGACGGCCAGGCCGCGGGACCGACCCAGGTAAGGGAGCACGGCCATGCGGACGACAGGGATTGTGAAGTGGTTCAACGACACCAAGGGCTTCGGGTTCATCACGCCGGAAGACGGGACCAAGGATTGTTTCGTCCATCATTCGGCGATCTCCGGCGAGGGGTTCAAGTCCCTGGCCGAAGGTGAGCGGGTGGAGTTCGACGTGGTAGCCGGCGCCAAGGGGCCGGCGGCCGAGCGGGTCACCAAGATTGGCGCCAAGGCCTAAGCGCCGCCACTCCTTGTCGCGTGGCAACAGCCAGCCTGATCCTCGATCGGGCTGGCTGCTTCGGTTCAGGCTCCGGGTGGCCCGTCGAGGAACTCCACCCGCCCCGTCTCCAGCGAATACTCCGCGCCGACCACGAGAAGTCCCTGCTCCTGAATCAGCTGCTCCAACACCTCCGAGCCGTGGCGAAGATGATCCACCGACGCCCGGATGTTGGCCCGCACAGCCTGATGGACCAGCGCGTCGTCGTCGCCAAAGCCGGCGGGCAGGAGGCCGGCCACCGCCGGGCGGATCCGGTCCACGATCGCGCGGAGGTTGCGGGACTGATTCTCGGTGGGCCGTCTCAATTCTTCGATCGTGGCGAGGATGGCGCCGCACTGCGAATGCCCCAGCACGACGACCAGGCGTGACCCGTACCGCTCGGCCGCGAACTCGACGCTCCCGACCTGCGACGGGGCCACGATGTTGCCGGCCACCCGGATAACGAAGAGATCACCCAGGCCCTGATCGAACACGATCTCGGCCGGCACCCGCGAATCGGAGCAGCCGAGGATGATGGCGAAAGGCGACTGCGCCTCGGCCAGCTCCGCACGGCGAGCCTGATTCAGGAAGGCGTCCGAGCCGCGGACATTCGAGGTGAAGCGGGCGTTGCCCTCGTGGAGGCGGGTGAGCGCCTCGTGAGCAGGGATCATCCGTGATGCCTTGGTTGTGAGGTCACTTCGGGTTGGGAATCCGCGAGTCGTGGGACGCGACCACCACCCAGCGGCCGTCGCGCCGCTCGAAGACGTCGGTGATGTGCCGGGTTTCCCAGTGACTCCCCTTGCCGTCCTTGACGCGATTCCGCTCGCGGGCCTGCACGACCGCGATGCTCGGACCGAACATACGTACCCGCGCGTTGTCCACGATGTCCTCCAGCGACCGGTCCCCAGCGCGGAACTGCGCCATCGTCGTGGCCTTCGTAGACTCCGCCTCGTCGAACCAGCCGATCCAGTCCGGCGCGAGGAGGCTCTTGACGAAGTTGCTGTCACCCGTCACGTAGGACTGCCCCCAGGCCTGATCGAGTTTGAGAATCGAGTCGCTCACGCTGGTCCGACCCGGTCCGGCCTTGGCCTGCTGGGCAGCAGCCGCGCCGGCAAAGCCCGCAGCGAACAAGGTGACGGACACGGCCAGCACCGAGCGACCAGTGCCTCGGGCGCGACAGATCATGACGGCGGCCCCTCTCTCAATGATGTGACCAGGCGATCAGTGGGATCAAACGCTAGATTGCCCTAATATGAGACCCCTGAGTCGCTGGTCCAAGCAGATACGGGCCCTCTCAACGGCCGACCTCAACCCGTTGCGCCGGTCCAGCGACGGAACCCTGACCTGATGCGATACCGGTACTACACCTGCGACGTCTTCACCGACACGCGATTTGGAGGAAATCAGCTGGCCGTGCTGCCCGACGCTCAGGGCTTGAGCGACACGCAGATGCAGCAGATCACCCGCGAGTTCAACTACGCCGAGACCACCTTCGTGCTCCCGCCCGAGACCGGTCACACCCGCCGGGTCCGGATTTTCACGCCAGCGTGCGAAGTTCCGTTTGCAGGCCATCCCAACATCGGGACCGCCGCGATGCTCGCCGCGCACGGCGAACTGGGGCCCATCGGTGGCAAGGCCGAGGTGACGTTCGAAGAGCAGGCCGGAGTGGTTCGGATCGCCCTCGAGCGTCGCGGTGACCGGTTCTGGTGCGAGCTGACGGCCCCGGAGCGACTCTCGTTGGGGAAACCGGTCCCGGGGGCGGTGGTGGCGGCCGCGGCGTCACTCGACGGGGCCGACATCCTCACCACGCGGCACCAGCCGCAATCCGCCTCGGTCGGCCTCGGGTTCCTGATGGCGGAGCTCTGCGACTTCGGCGCGTTGCAGCGGGCCCGGCCGAACATCGCCGGACTCGATCGCCTGAGAGGGCCCGACATCGGAGAGCCGTACCTTCATCTCTACGTCCGGACCCGGGACGGGTTCGACCTTCGGACCCGTCAGTTCTCCTCGAGCGACCCGATGCTCGAGGATCCCGCCACCGGCAGCGCAAACGCCGCGCTGGCCGGCCTCCTCGCCCATTACGACCAGGCCGAGACCGCGGATTTCCGGTGGCGGATCGCCCAGGGCGTGGAAATGGGCCGGCCTAGTGTGCTGGAGGCGCGGGCCGAGAAGCGTGGATGTCAGGTCGTGAACGTCTGGATCGGCGGCGAGTCGGTCGCCGTAGCCGAAGGATTTCTCGAAGTCTGACCAGGTGCCGGCCGTGCCCTCGGGCCGGCATTCGCTCATTTGGCCTCCAGCATCTCCACCAGATCCGGCGACGGCCCGGCGAGTTGCCAGCGAACCAGCGAGATCGGAATCAGCCCGACCGCGTTGAATTCATCCATGAATCGCTTCATCGAAAAGTCCGCGCCAAGCTGCTCCACCCGCGAACGCAGGAGTTTCTCCGCTTCGATCTTCCCGATGACGTAGCTAGTCCCGTACCCAGGCTGCTGGAGGTAGAGATGCTGCTCGAACCACACCGTCGCGGCGGATTCGCGGAGCCACCCGCGGGGCGTGTTCGTTGCCGCGAACTTCGCCGCTTCGGCCAGGGTGAGCTGGTTGGCGTGCATCATGAGATCGCCCAGCGCCCGGGCGGCGCGCTGGCCCAGCAGGACATAGATCAGCTCGCGCGACCGGGGATTGCCGTCGAACATCCCGGCCTGGAGCATCATCTCCTCCCAGCCGGTGGCAAAACCCTCGGTCCGTGAATTGAAGATGTTGTAGAGCAGCGGCCCCTTCCGGATCGGGCTCTCGGGCGGATCGTTCCGAAGCCAGGCCAGGTCGAACCAGTGATACCCGTGGGTCCGCATCACTTCGAGATCGCGATAGTCCACTTCGATGAAGAAGTCCCGCGCCCCCGGCACGAAGGTGCCGAGTTTGGCCCGGATCGCCGGCTCGAAGTACGGCTTGATGGTCATGAGGTCGTGGTCGGCCAGAAACGCCATGTAGCGCTTGATGGCCAGGTCGCCCTGCTTCACGTGCTCGGCGGCGCTCGCCACCGGAACCTGGGGAGGCAGCTTGCGGTTCCGCTCCTCCTCGAGCTTGAGGAACGCGTGGGCGCGCGCCAGTTCCCGCCGCATCAGCGCCACTTCCTCGGCCCAGGTGTACGGCACC
This sequence comes from Gemmatimonadota bacterium, assembly GCA_043751835.1. Lineage (GTDB taxonomy): Bacteria > Gemmatimonadota > Gemmatimonadetes > Gemmatimonadales > GWC2-71-9 > SHZU01. The sequence goes on from JAYUZK010000249.1 coordinate 5,136, forward strand.
AGTTGCACGTTCTTGAGATACCAATCGTAGTTGTCGATCCCGACGCCCGACGGCCCCGTCTTCAAGGGCGCTTCCTTCTCGGCCCACCCGGCAAACGAATCGGTCGCCGCCCTCGCCGCCGCGATGGCCGGCAGCAGCGCGGGGGTCGCGTCCCTCACCCGGGCGCCGAGGCCATCCAGCTCGCCAACCTGTTGCTTGACGGTCTTGGCGCTCCAGGTCCAGAGATCCTTCTGATTGCCGTTGAGGTTGGTCCGCGCCCGGGCCAGCAGGGCGGGAATCCTCTCGAGTCCGGCCTTGATCTCCGCCGCAGCCTTCTCGGACAGCGGGAACTGATACCGGTGGAGATCGACGGCACCCCACGCATAGGGCCCTTCTCGCGCCGGCTGGTCGCTCTCCTCGCTGAAGACCGTCTGATAGAAGGCCGGATTATTGGCCCAGGGCTTCAGGACCCGGTGGTCGAAGTCGAGCCCGTTCATCTCGGCCCGGACGACGTGATAGTCTGCCTGCTGCGCCGGCGTCCAACCGGTCGGGGCGATCGCCTTCAGGCGCTTCTGCATGCCGGCCAGGCCCTGGTACTGGGCCGCCATCGCCGTCGTACTGTAGTCGGGAACGCCGTCCTTGAGCCCGGGCGCCTGGAATGCGCGCCAGTCCTTGAACAGCTGGACCAGATCCTCGTAGCGACTGCTGGCCGACGAGGACGACGCGGCCGGGGGCTTGGAGGAGGGGGCGCCGGCACATCCCAGCGCAGCCAGCAGGCCCAGCAGAAACAGGGGTCGCATTTGGCGAAGTCTCCGTCAGCGGTCGAACCGGATGCGTTTCATCCGGCTGGCACTCAGTTCAAATCCGTTGATCCGGCCATCAGCGCCCCGGGTGAACATCAGGAACCCGGGGCCGGACTGATAGCCGTCCTTGATCACGCCCTCCATCGGCGATTCGCCCACGGCCCGGCCCTTCACCAGCACCCTGCCGCCGTCCTGCCGGATGGTCCATGTAGTCCCCAGCTCGGGACTGGTATAGCTGCCGACGATCTCCTTGAGATCGGTGTCGGACGGCACCGCACGGGTCACCCGGCGGAAGGTGCCCATTTTCTCGCCCGAAAGCAGGATCGCCATCACCCGGCGCCCATCGGCGAACTCAACGCCGATCGCCCGGCCATCGGCCGAGAACTTGTCCGGGCTTTCCGCCACCAGCTTCATGGAGCCGCCGAGGATCTTGATGGCGGCTCCCCCGCTGTCGGCAAGGATCTCCGCCGACGTCTGGATCGACTCGTCGAAATAGAGGCCGACATAGGGCACCGGATCAACCGCGGCCGCCGGGGCGCCGCCCTTTTTCTGGCCGGCTTTCGACTCGGTGAAGGCGCTCGCCAGCACCATGTCCGCCACGCTTTCGGCCCGCCCGGACGTATTGGCGTTGGCGACGTTGCACGTGAGCCCGATCGCAAGCCCCTGCTCCGGGAAGCGCATCAGCATGGCGCGATAGCCGGCCCAGGAGCCACCGTGGTGGACTCGGCGGAGGCCGCGATACTTGTCGACGAAAAGTCCGCGAGCGTAGCCGAGGCTGTCACCGTTGTCGAGCGTGCCGCGCTGCTGCATCCGGTCGATCAGCTCCCGGCCGCCGACCTTGCCGTCGTAGAAATTGGCGTCCCACTTGGCCAGTTCAAGCACATTGGTATTGATGGCGCCGTCGCCCGCCTGATCCCAGTCCGACATGTCGATGGTGAACGTGCCGCCCGGCCCGGGCGAATAGGCGGTGGCCCGGTGTGGCAGGAGCGCGGTGTGATCGATCCGGAAGTGGGTCACCGTCATGCCGAGGGGCGTGAGCAGCCGCTCCTTGGCAAAGTCGGCCAGGTGCTTGCCGGATACGCGCTTGACGATCACCGAGAGCAGGAAGAACCCGGTGTTGCTGTAGTCCCACCGGCTCCCGGGCTCGAAGTTCAGGTTCCGCTGCCGGACGATGACGTCGAGGGCGTCGTCGTCGGTGGTGTAGTCCTCGAAGTAATGGCCCGCCAGGTTCAGGAGCCCGTTGTAATCCCGGAGCCCGCTGGTGTGACGGAGCATGTGGTCGATCGTGATCGTCTTCCCGTAGGTCGGAAGCTCCGGGATGTATTTCCGGACGTCGTCCGACAGTGAGAGCTTCCCCTCGTTGGCCAGCAGCACGATCGACGCGGCCGCGAACTGCTTCGAGGTCGAGCCGACGTCGAACACCGTCACCGGTGTGTTCGGCACGCCGAGGTTCAGGTCGGCCATGCCGTAGCCCTTGGCGTACAACACCTTGCCGCGGTTGTAAACACCGAGGGCGCAGCCGGGGGTCTTGGGGCCGTAGTCCTTGAAGATGGCGTCGATCCGGGCCGGGTTGATTGCGAAGGGCTTGGTCTGGGCGACGAGCGGCGCCGTAAGGGCGATGGTGACTGATATGAGGGCCAATTTCATCTTCATAAACTACCCCCCATCCGCTCATCCGCCCATCCGCCTATTTTCCCCCCATGCGAATGAGCTTCGGCGGGTCCCCCGAAATCCAGGCCACCCGGGCCCACGTCTGGAAGTCACTCCTCGATCCCAAGGTAGTGGCCGCCAATGCCGGGGCCGTCGAGGCGGTCGAGGAGCACGACGCGACCCACTTCACCGTGGTCGCCGGGCTCGGGATCGGGGCCCTCAAGCTCAAGTTCAAGCTGACGGTCGAGCTGTTCGACATCGTCGATGGTGACAGCGCCAAGATGCGGGCCCGCGGCAAGGCCCCCGGCTCCACGCTGGACGTGGTGACGTCGTTCCGCCTCGAGGAACTGGCACCCAATCGGATCCGGCTCGACTGGCAGGCCGACAGCGAAGTCGGCGGTACGGTGGCCAGCGTCGGCGCCCGGCTCCTCGAAGGCACGGCCCGGCGGCTGGCCGAGGCGTTCTGGAAAGACTTCGCCACCAGTGTCTCCCAGACGGCTGCGGCCCAATGACCGGCGAGTTCGGATCGGTCGAGGGACTCCAGGCGGCCTTTGCCGAGCAGGGCTACCTGGCCGATGTGGACCTGGCGACGGCGCTCTTTCTGAGCCTCACCCTGGGCCGGCCCCTGTTCCTCGAGGGCGAGGCCGGGGTCGGGAAGACGGAAGTGGCCCGCACCCTGGCCCGGGCCACCGGCGGCGAGTTGATCCGGCTCCAATGCTACGAGGGGATCGACGCCGCCACCGCGCTTTACGAGTGGGACTATCCCCGACAGATGCTCGAGGTCCGCCTCCTCGAAGCCCGAGGCGAAGCGGCGTCCGCCAAGGCCCGCGACATCTTCGGCCGCGAGTTCCTGGTCCGCCGGCCACTCCTCAAGGCGATCGAAGGTGAAGGCCCGGTGCCGCCGGTGCTGCTGATCGACGAAATCGACCGGGCCGACGAGGAGTTCGAGGCCTTCCTGCTCGAACTGCTGGCCGATTTCGCCATCACCATCCCCGAGTTGGGCACCATCACCGCCACGATCAAGCCCCGGGTAATCCTCACCAGCAACCGGACCCGCGAGGTCCACGACGCGTTGAAGCGCCGCTGCTTCTACCACTGGATCGACTACCCCTCGGCCGTCCGGGAGCTCGCCATCCTCAAGGCCCGGCTCCCGAATCTCGCCGACCGCCTCGCCGCCGAAACGGTGGCCTTCGTCCAGCGGCTCCGGACCAGCGACCTTTCCAAGCTCCCCGGCGTGGCCGAAACCATCGACTGGGCGGCCGCGCTGGAATCGTTAGGCGCCCGGCAGCTCACCCCGGAGGACGTGGACCGGACCCTCGGCGTGCTGCTCAAGTATCAGGAGGACGTCGCCCGGACCCGTGGGGAGGGTTCGCGCTCACTGCTGGCGGAGATCAAGGCGGGGCGGTGAGCCTCGACGCCAATCTGGTGGTCTTCGGCCGGATTCTCCGGCGAATGGGGCTCGACGTCACCCCCGACGGAACCCGGACCTTCGGTGCCGCGATCACCGCGGTCGGCGTCGGGCACAAAGCGGCGGTTCGGGCGGCAGGGCGGTCGATCTTCGTCCACCGGCGGGAGGACCGCGAGCCGTACGACCGGGCCTTCGGGCTCTTCTGGCGGCGGTACGGCCCCCTTGGAAACGACGCTCCGGAACTCCCCCGGATCCGCCAGGACGAGCAGAAGCCGCCCACCTTCCCCGCCGCCGCACCCCCGAGCGACTTCGCCGTCGACAACATCCCGGCGAGCCCGGAACCGAGCCTCGCGAGCGCGGCGGAGCAGATCAGGAATGCCGACTTCGCCTCACTCACGTCCACGGAGCTCGCCGACGCGGCCCGGATGGTCGCCGCCCTGCGACCAGCGCTTCCAACCCGGCGATCGCGACGCTGGACCGTCAGGCGCCACCGCGGCGACCGGCCGGCGCGGAGCCGGATCCTCCGAGCGGCGCTCCGAACCTTCGGCGAGCCGCTCGACTGGCGCTGGCAGGTCCATCCCAGGCGGCCCCGCCCGATCGCCGTGATCTGCGACATCAGCGG
>JAYUZK010000250.1:0-2682 GCA_043751835.1 Gemmatimonadota bacterium
TTGACGGTCTTCGAGATGGCGCTGTCGTTCGCTTCCTGGAAGGCGCCCTGCATCCGGACGTGCCATTCGGCGCCGATGTCGTTGGCGGTGATGAAGACCCGCTGCCACGCCTCGGGCACCTCAGGATGCCGGGCATGACCGGTCTCGGCCACCCGCCGCATCAGATCCTCGGAGTACCACCCCTCCCGCTTGGCGATCGTGACGAAGTCCGCGTTGACATCAGGCATCAGCACGCCGGCCTGATTCCGCATGAAGGCCACGGCGAAGAGCGGCTCGATGCCGGAGCTGCAGCCGGCGATGATCGAGATCGTCCCGGTCGGGGCCACCGTGGTGACGTTGCAGTTCCGGAGCCGGCGCATCGGGCGGACCCGCTTGCCGTCCTGGTCCCGGGCGCACGAGGCGTCCGGCCCCCAGATGCTCCGTTCCCACTCCGGGAAGGCGCCGCGGAGGCCGGCGAGCCGCTCGGACTCGACCTTGGCTTCGGTGTCAATGAAGCGCTGGATCTTCCGTCCGAGCTCGACCGCTTCGGCCGAGTCGTAGGCAATGCCGAGCCGGACGAAGACATCGGCGAGGCCCATGACTCCAAGACCGATCCGGCGAATCTTCTGGGCCAGGTCGGTGATCTCGGCCAGCGGATAGTTGTTGGCGTCGATCACGTTCTCGAGAAAGTGGGTGCAGAGATGGGTCACCCGGCGAAGCTGGGCCCAATCGAGATCGCCGTCGAGGACAAATTCGGCCAGGTTGACGGAGCCCAGATTGCAGACGTCGTACGGGAGCAGGGGCTGCTCTCCGCAGGGGTTGGTCGCTTCGTAGGACCCGAGGTGCGGCACCGGATTGTACTGGTTGGCCCGGTCGATGAAGAAAATCCCGGGTTCGCCGGTCTTCCAGGCGCCGTGAATGATCCGATTCCAGACGGTCCGGGCATGGAGCTGGCCGACCACCTTCGTGGTCGCGGGATGAATCAGGTCGTAGTCCGCATCCCGGGCCACCGCGTCCATGAAGGCGTCGGTGACGGCCACCGAGATGTTGAAGTTGGTGACCTTGGTGGTGTCGTCCTTGCAGGTCACGAAATCCATCACGTCGGGATGATCGACCCGAAGGATGCCCATGTTGGCGCCGCGCCGGGTCCCGCCCTGCTTGACCACATCGGTCGAGGCATCGAACAGCGTCATGAACGACACCGGGCCCGAGGCCACGCCCATGGTCGAACGGACGATGTCGTTCTTGGGGCGAAGCTTGGAGAAGCTGAATCCGGTTCCGCCGCCGGACTGGTGGACGAGCGCCATCGCGGTGAGGGTGTCGTAGATCCCGCTCTTGCCGTTGGACAGGGCGTCGTCGACCGGCAGCACAAAACAGGCGGACAGCTGGCCGAGTGGCCGGGCCGCGTTCATCAGGGTCGGCGAGTTCGGCATGAAGAGCCGCCGAGCCATCAGTTCGTAGAACGCGTCGGCCAGCGCCTCAACCGCTCCATCGGACGCCCCGTAACCCCGGTCCGCGGTCGCGATGGTCTTGGCGACCCTCCAGAACAGGTCCTCGGCTCCCTCGGTCGGCTTTCCGGTCTCATCCCGGACCAGGTAACGCTTTTCCAAAACCGTCATCGCATTGGGCGACAGTTGGAGCGGTACCCGTGGCGTGGCAGAACCCATGGGCGTTCCTCAACGACTTGAATTTTGACTGTTTGACCGCGAGGTGATGAAGTGGAGAAGCAAGGTAGGGACATCTTCGACTCGACACAATACGCAGCAAACTCAAGCAGACAAGCCACTAAAGCGTTTCAACATCACAAATCTGTCAGGGCGACTCGACCGTGATCCTGGTTCGGCCTCGAATCGGATGATCGGCGCCATCCAACACCACCAACTCGAGGTCGTAGACCCCGGGCTTCAGACGGGCGAGCCCAACCCGGGCCGCCACGCCGGCCGACCCACCGGACACCGGCCCGATCGGCTGCCACCGGTCGCGGTTCGGCCACGGACGCCATTTCTCGTCCTTCCCATCGCTCCGAACCGGTCGGTACTCCAACCGGTACCGGCCGGCGGCGAACGACTCGCCGTAGACCCGGGCGGCGACCACGATCGAATCCGCGATGCCGAACCGGGCTCGAGGATCGGCGAACCCGGCGGCGGAATCGAGCGGGCGGATGCCTGCCCCAACCGCGATGGCCGCGAGCCCGACCGCGAGGTCGGAGAGTTCCGGCCCCGCCGGGGCGGCCTCGACTGCCAACCCGTCCCGCCCGACCAGCGCACCCGCCGAGCCGGACTCCACCGCCACCCGGACGGAATATCGCCCGTCGGGCACCGGAAGCCGGACGGTCCCGCGGGCCTCACCGCCGGGCGCAGCCCGTAGGGATATAGTGGTATCAAGCGCCCGGACCGCCACGGCGAATTGGTCCCAGGCAACGACCCGGACCCGGACGGTACCGCCAGCCGCCGAATCCAGGGCAAACGCCGGGATCGAGACGACCACCGACACCGCGCCGCGGTCCGCTGATCCGCCGAAGGCCGCGAGCTGAGCCCGAACCGGCAAATCTCGGGCGAACGCGAGCGGGTAGCGATCGGTGCCGAGTGCCAGGGCGAGCCCGGCCCGGCCCTGGTCCCGCTCCCCCTGCCGAAATACGGCGAGTTGATCGCGCCGACCCGCCACGGCCGACTCATAGAAAGGAGAGAGCTGGGCCCGGGACCG
>JAYUZK010000251.1:0-3586 GCA_043751835.1 Gemmatimonadota bacterium
TCCACCAGCGCCGTTCCCGCCCGCCAGACGTCCACGAACGCATTGTACATTGGCACCGGGGACATCCGGATGACATCGGGTTGGCGGAAGTCGGGCAGAATGCCCCTGGCCCGCACCGCGTCGAACACCTGCCGCGCCCCGTCCCGGATCAGCAGGGACAACTGGCAGCCCCGAGCCTCCGGATCCTCCGGCGTAAGCATCTCCACCCGACCTGCCGGAGCCCGCCCGATCAGGAATTCGAGAAACGCCGTGAGATCCAATGACTTCGTCCGGAGCGCCCCCATGCCGACCCGGTCGAACTGGCCGAGCGAGGCCAGCAGCGGCGTCATCGAGAAGATGTTCGGATTGCTGAGCTGCCAGCCATCAGCGCCCTCGTGGGGCACGAAAGCCTCGTTCAAGTGGAGGCGGAAGCGGGTGGAGGGGTCGTTGCCCCACCAGCCGGCGTATCGCGGCAGGTCGAGGTCCTTCCCGTGCCGCTCGTGGACGAAGCATCCTCCCGCGGCCCCGGGACCGCCGTTGATGTACTTGTACGAGCACCAGGCCGCGAAATCGACGTCCCAATCGTGGAGCGCGAGCGGCACGTTGCCCGCCGCGTGGGCCAGGTCGAACCCGGCGATGGCGCCCGCCTGGTGGACCGCGGCGGTGATCCTCGCCAGGTCGAACCGCTGCCCGGTGTAATACTGGACGCCCGGCAGCAGGACCAGCGCGATCTCCTCGCCCCGTTCGGCCATCAGCCGCTCGACCGCCCCGGTGCTGATGGTATGCTGCCCCGCTTCCGGGCGGAGCACGACCACGTGTTCCGCCGGGTCGAGGCCGCGGCTTTGCACGTGGGTGGCCACGGCGTAGGAATCGGATGGGAAGGCCGACTCCTCGATCACGATCTTGGTGCGGCGGCCCTCGGGGCGGTAGAACGTGACCATCATCAGATGGAGGTTCACCGTCAGGGCGTTCATCACCACGACTTCGCCCGGCCGCGCGCCAACCAGCCGGGCGCCGGTCTCCCGGAAATTCTCGTGGTACGAGTACCAGGGCGTCTTCGCCCGCAGGTGCCCCTCGACCGCGAGCCGGCCCCAGTCGGCCAACTCCTGCCGCATCAGATCCGGCACCGCCTTGGGCATCAGCCCGAGGGAATTGCCGCACAGGTAGACCAGCGGCATCCCGTCCTCGCCCCGCGGAAACTCGAACTCGTGTCGGAGGGAGCCCAGCGGATCCGCCTGGTCGCGGGCCCGGGCCCAGGCCTCGGTGGCTTCGAAACGCCCAGTCATAGAAAGGCCGAAAGAGGGCGATTGAGGAATTCGAGCGCCGACCGGAACAGCAGCCATTCCCGCTGATCGACGGTGAGATCGGTCATCGACTCGATCATCCGCCCCGGCTCGGCCTCGCCGAGCGGAAACGGGTAGTCGGAGCCGAGGGCGATCCGGTTGGCCCCGATCAGCTCGATGAGGCGGCGGAGGAGGTCCGGGTCATGGGTCAGCGAGTCGACGTAGAAACGGCCGAGGTACTTGGACGGCGGAAAGGGATTGTCGACCGCCACCAAGTCCGGCCGGGCCTCGAACCCGTGATCGAGGCGGCCGAGGATCCCGGCAAAGCTGCCGCCGCCGTGCGCAACGCAGATCCGAAGCTTGGGCAGCCGCTCGAGCACACCGCCGAAGATCATCGAGGCGATCGCGATGGCCGATTCCGTCGGCATCCCGACCAGCCACGGCAGCCAGTATTTCCGCATCCGCTCCGGCGCCAGCATCTCCCACGGATGGACGAAGATCGCGGCGCCGAGTTCCTCGGCCCGCTGAAAGAACGGGAAGAGCTCGGGCGCGTCGAGATTCCAGTCGTTCACGTGGGATCCGATTTGGACTCCGGCCAGGCGGAGGTCCGTCACGCACCGCTCCAGCTCGGCCACGGCCAGCTCGGGCGCCTGCAACGGCACCGTGCCCAGACCGACGAACCGTTTCGGATTGGTCGCCACGACCCAGGCCAGCTGATCATTGAGCAGCTTCGACAGATCGTGCCCGTCGGAGGGCTTGGCCCAGTAGCTGAACATGACCGGCACCGTGGAGAGCACCTGCACGCCGACGCCGTCCCGGTCGCACTCGGCGAGCCGGGCCCGCGGCTCCCAGCAGTTCTCCTCGATGTCCCGGAAGGGGCGGCCGTCCACGAACAATCGCGCCCGGCAGGGCGCGACATGCTCGATCTCGAGGAACCCGCCGTACCCGTATCGCTCCCGGAGATTTGGCCAGTTCTCCGGGAGGATGTGCGTATGAAGATCGATCTTCAGCAAGGGCGCGTCAGTGGATCACTTGGCGGCCGGGGTCGGCGGCTGCATCACGGTGCCACACTTCTGGCAGGTTCGCTTGCCCTCGTCCGCCCAGAAGTCTGCCATGAGCGGCTTGAGCTGCTTCCCAAGATCGACCAGCTGGAAGTTGGTGTCGTAGAGCATCTCACCGCACTTCTCGCAGAACCACCGGAGATGATCGCGCTCTTCCTCCTGGCGGCGGCGCTCGATCACCAGACCGACGGTGTTGGCGGGCCGCTGGGGCGAATGCGGAATGCCGGCCGGCAGCAGAAACATCTCCCCCTCACGGATCGGGATGTCCTTCACCTGGCCGTTGTCGATGACCCGGACGGTGATGTCACCCTCGACCTGATAGAAGAACTCTTCGCCGTCTTCGACGTGGAAATCCTTCCGGGCGTTCGGACCGCCCACCGCCATCACCAGGAACTCGGCGTCCTGCCAGATCATCTTGTTGCCGACCGGCGGCTTGAGCAGGTCGCGGTGCTCGTCAACCCAGCGCTTGAGATTGATGGGGGGCATGAGGGGCATGGGGCAACTCCGGGCGGATGGGCGGAAAGGCGGATGGGGTCAGCGTCTGGCCCTAAGATAGCGGCCCGGCGACTGGCCGGTCAGGGCACCGTTGCGAAGGACCAGGGCGCCGTTCACCAGGACATCACGGACGCCCACGGCCATGGCGGAGGGCTTGTCCCACGTCGAGCGGTCGGCGATGGTCCGGGGGTCGAAGATCACCAGGTCCGCGGCCTGTCCTTCGGCCACCCGCCCCCGGTCCCGGAGGCCGATCCAGTCGGCGGGGAGGGACGTCATCTTCCGAACCGCCTCCTCGAGGGTGAGCAGTTTCACCTCGCGAACGTAGTGGCCGAGGACCCGGGGGAAGGTGCCGGTCGAGCGCGGGTGGCCCATCTCGTCGGTTTTTCCATCGGCATATCCACCGTCGCTGGCGATCATGTTCCACGGCTGGACCAGCAAGTCGCGGACGTCCTGCTCCTTGATGGCACCGAGGGTGATGCCGATCGGCTTGGTGCCGGCCAGAATCAATTCGGCCACCAGATCGAACCGGCCGATCTTGCGGGCGTCGGCCAGCTCCGAGAGGTACTTCCCGACCAGTGCGGGAGTCTCCGGGCTGGTGGTGATCCGCATGCTGGTGTAACCGGTGGCCTTGAGCCAGGCGAACCCGCCGTCCACGCCATGCTCGCTGGACTCCTTGATCCGCGCGCGCAGGGCGGGATCGCGAAGCGCCGCCTTGAGATCGAATCCTGCCTGGGACTTGAGATCCTTCGGCAGCACCACGATATCGGT
>JAYUZK010000252.1:0-3870 GCA_043751835.1 Gemmatimonadota bacterium
TCGAGATTGCCAAGCTGGAGTTTCTTGGCCAGGCCCAGTTTGATCCGCGCCACCCCGTCGGTCACTTTGCGGGTGACGAACTCCACGCCGCGGCGAGGCGACTCGTGATTGAACAGGATCCCGCTCACCGCGTAGAGACTGTACGACTCGCGGTAGTTGACCGTGATCCAGTGGCCGTAGACCTTCGCCACGCCGTAGGGCGACCGCGGATAGAACGAGGTTCGTTCGTTCTGGGGCGTCTCCTGGACCTTGCCGAACATCTCGGACGAGCTGGCCTGGTAGAACCGAGCGGCGGGATGGGCAAGCCGGATCGCCTCGAGAATCCTGGTGACACCGAGGGCCGTGAATTCGCCAGTCAAGACGGGCTGTGAAAAGGAGGTCGGGACATAGGACTGAGCGGCGAGATTGTAGACCTCGTCCGGGCGGACGTCGCGAACGACCTCGGTCAACGAGTGCTGGTCCAGCAAGTCGGCCGTGACAATGCGGATCGAGTCGAGGAAGTGCTCAATCCGCTCGTAGCTGTGGTGGCTGGTCCGCCGAACCATGCCGACGACCTCGTAGCCTTTGGCGAGCAGGAACTCCGCTAGATAGGAGCCGTCCTGTCCGGTAATCCCGGTAATCAGCGCCCGCGGCATGCATTCCTCCTGGAAGATGGCTTGGACCGGGGCCGGTCTTGCTCCAAACCCAAGCTACCCCTAAGTTTAAGGGCTAGGTCAACTGGTTCAATCAGGGGAGATTGATTGTTATGGCACGCGTCTGCACCGTTTGCGGCAAGGGCCCCTCGACGGGCAATCATGTCAGCCACGCGAACAACCGCCGGAAGCGGCGCTGGATGCCGAACCTCCAGACGGTCCGGGTAATGGTCGACGGAGCGCCAAAGCGGACTCGGGTCTGCACCCGATGCATCCGCAGCAACAAGGTCACCAAAGCTACCAAGGCCGCGTAGCTCGCGCTGTTCGACCTGCCTGGGCAGAAAAAAAGGGGACCGAAGGGTCCCCTTTTTGATTGCCGACGGTCGGTCCGATCCGGTCACTCGGAGACAAGCTCGATGCGGGCCGTATCGGCGCCATCGCCGACCCGGTGTCCCATCTTGAGGATGCGGGTGTAGCCGCCGGGTCGTGAGGCGAACCGGGGGCCAATCTCCGAGAACAGCCGCTTGAGCACGTCGCGGTCCTGGATCTTCCGCTCGGCCAAGCGCAGGGCGTGGAGATCGCCGCGACGAGCGAGCGTGATAAGCCGCTCAGCGTACGGCCGTAGTTCCTTGGCCTTGGCCGTGGTGGTCACGATCTTTTCGTGGATAAACAGGCTCACGACCATGTTTCGGAGCATCGCCTTCTTGTGCTCCGAGGTTCGCGAGAGCTGCCGTCCCTTGGCCCGATGCCGCATGTCAGCTGGTCCCTTCCGCGGGGCTGCCCATGGTCGGGGCAGCCCCGCTCTTCACCACGCGGAAGTCCCCATCGGCTTCCTCGAACACCATCCCGAACCGAAGGCCCTCGCGCTGGAGCAGATCGCCGATTTCGGCCACGGCCTTCTCGCCGACGTTCTTGACGTCGAGGAGTTCTTTCTCGGCGTACTCGACCAGATCCTTGAGGGTCCGGATGTTGGAGTTCTTGAGCGAATTGAGGGTCCGGACGGTGAGGCCAAGATCATCGATCAGCCGGCCCAGCTTCGAGCGGAGTCCGCCGGCCACGGCCACGGTGTCGAGAGTGACCGCGCGGGCATTGGGAACCTTGCCGAACTCGACGAAGTAACGGAAGTGCTCCTGGGCCAGTGCCGCCGCGTAGGCAATCGCGTCTTCCGGCGAGATGGTGCCGTTGGTCTCCACCATGACAGCCAGCCGGTCATAGTCGGTACGCTGGCCGACGCGGGTCTCGCTCACCGTGAAGTTGGCGCGGCGCACCGGATTGTAGATCGCATCGATGCGGACCAGATCGACCGGCAGTGAGCGGTCGGCCGGGTGCATTTCCGATTCGAGGTACCCGCGACCCTTGTTGACATAGAGATCGCAGCTGATCTCGCGGTCGTCCTGGACGGTGAACAGCAAGTGTTCGGGATTGACGACCCGGATATTCGCGTTCCCCTGGATGTCCCGGGCGAAGACCGGGCCTTTCCCTTCACGCCGGATCCGGAGGATCGCCTCGTCGGTGCCTTCGTCGAGCACCAGCGTAAGCGACTTGAGCCGCTGGATGATCTGGTGGACATCCTCGAGCACACCCTGGACGGTCTGATGCTCGTGGACAACCCCATCCATACGGAAGCCCCAAACGGCCGACCCGCGGAGCGACGACAGCAGCATCCGCCGCAGCGCGTTGCCCAGGGTGTGACCAAAGCCCCGCTCCAACGGCTGGAGGCGGAACTCGGCGACGTTGGGATTGTCTTCCCGCTTGGTCATCTCGACCACATGCGGGCGGACCAGTCCGGTCAGATCGATCGACATGGTGACCAAACCCTTTACTTCGAGTAGAGCTCGACGATGAGCTGTTCTTGCGCGTTGATCGGGATTGCATCGCGGGTCGGCCGCATGGTCATTCGGCCGGCGAACTTGCCATGATCGACCGAGATCCAAGTCAGCGACGAACCGCGGGCGGCCAATTCCTGGGCGATCTTGACCGGCACCATCTCGCGGCTGTCCGCCGCCAGGCGGACTTCCTGGCCGGGGTCGACATTGTACGATGGAATGTCCACCCGTTTGCCATCGACTTCAACGTGACCGTGCCCGACCAGCTGGCGCGCACCCCGACGGCTGGTGGCAAAGCCCATTCGGTAGATCATGTTGTCGAGCCTCGACTCGAGCGCCACCAACAAGTTGGTGCCCTTGACGCCGGGCTCGTGAGAGGCCGTCTCAAAGGTGTTCCGGAACTGGCGCTCGGACAGGCCATAAATCCGTTTGACCTTCTGTTTTTCCCGGAGCTGTTTGGCGTACTCGGACATCTTCCGGGCGCCACCCTTGGCGCCTTGCGCCGCGCCGTGTTGGCCAGGCGCATAGCTCCGGCGGTCCACCGCGCACTTTTCGGTGAAGCAGCGGGTGCCCTTCAGAAACAGCTTGGTACCTTCACGCCGGCACAGTCGACAGGCCGGTCCAGCATAGCGTGACATGGATCAAACCCTGCGCTTCTTCGGAGGCCGGCAACCGTTATGCGGAATCGGCGTGCAATCCTTGATCGAGGCGACCCGGAGCCCGGCGGACGCGAGGGCCTGCACCGCGGACTCACGGCCGCTGCCAGGACCCTGCACCAGCACGTGAATCCGGCGGACGCCGAGGTTCATCGCCTCGCGACCGACCGCTTCGGCCGCCACGGTGGCGGCATACGGGGTGGATTTTTTCGATCCCTTGAAGCCTGCCTTGCCGGCGGTGCCCCAGGCGATCGTGTTCCCCCGCGTATCGGTTATCGTGACGATGGTGTTGTTGAAGGTCGCCGAAATGTGGGCGATACCTTCCGACTCCACCACCTTCTTGCCGCGCTTGGACGCCTTCGGAGCCGCTACCTTTTCAGGTGCTGCGACCGGTGCCGCTTCCGCCAATATTTCCGGTGCTGTCATAGGTTACTTCTTCGTCGCCTTCTTCTTGCCCGCAATAGCCCGCCGCGGACCCTTCTTGGTCCGAGCGTTCGTGTGGGTCCGTTGACCGCGAACCGGCAACCCCTTGCGGTGCCGCGAGCCGCGATAAGTTCCGATGTCCATCAATCGCTTGATGTTCATCGCGACTTCCGTTCGAAGGGCGCCTTCCACCCGGACCGATCGCTCGATCATCTGACGGAGCCGCGCCACTTCCGTGTCCGCGAGATCACGGACCCGGGTGTCGGAGTTGATACCCGTCTCCTTCAGGAGCCGTTGGCTCGTGGCGAGACCGATACCGAAGATGTAGGTGAG
>JAYUZK010000253.1:0-3923 GCA_043751835.1 Gemmatimonadota bacterium
GTGCCCGTCGGGCGCAGCCTGATCCGGATCGAGCTCACGGAACTGGCAGTCAAGCTCGACGAACTCGTCGTCACCGGCACGGTGGGCGAGGCCACGACCCGATCGCTCGGCAATGCGGTCGGGAAGGTGAACGTCGCGGCCACCGTCGAAGTGGCGCCCCCTTCCAAGCTCCAGGACATGCTCTCGGTCAACGTTCCCGGCGTCCGGGTCATCCGGGCGAGCGGGTCGGTCGGATCGGGCGGCATTACCCGGATCCGAGGCACCGGCAGCCTGAGCCTCTCGAACGAACCCTTGCTCTACGTCGATGGCGTTCGAGTCTATAACGAGGCGTCGGTCCGGACGGAGGCGTTCCAGACCTTCAGCGGTGAAGCGCCGTCGCGGATCAACGACTTGAACCCCGAGGAGATCGAGTCGATCGAGGTGCTCAAGGGACCGTCCGCGGCGACGATCTACGGGACCGAGGCCTCGAACGGCGTGATCCAGATCATCACCAAACGGGGCCGGGCCGGCCGGCCTCAGTTCGAAGCCCACATGGGCGCCGGGGCGAACTGGCTGCAGAACCCGGTCGGCCGCTATCAGACCGATTGGTACATGCAGCGCGACGGCACGGTCAAGGAGTTCAACGTCCAGCAATTCAACAAGGACAAGGGCTTCCCCGCCATCTTCTCCACCGGTCGGCCCATGAGTGCCGGCACCAGCCTGAGCGGCGGCACCGACCGGCTGAGCTACTTCTTCGGCGTGGACTTCAATCGCGACGAAGGCATCGTCAGCTACAACTCACAGAACAAGTACAACGCCCGGGCGAACATCACCTACCGGAGCACCAACGACAAATTCAAGGTCGACGCAAGTCTTGGGAGTCTCCGGCTGAATCTCAAGAGCGCCCAGGCGTTCCAGCCGATCACCACCTCGATCGTCTGGGCCTGCAACTTCAACGCGTGCGATCCGGACCCGGCCGATCCTACCCATACGGGCTTCAACGGCCCGGGGCATGGCTTCCAGTTCTATCGCCCTGAGGACTATGCGGAAACCGCCGCGTTCGACGACGTTGATCGGACCACCTTCAGCCTGACGCTCACCCATCGCCCGTACCCTTGGCTTCGTCACCACGTGACGGTGGGGCCCGACTTCACCAACAACAATTCGTCCAACCTGGTCGATCGGCACTTCGATGATCGGCGCCCGTTCTTCAGCGCCAGCGACGGGTCCAAGACCGTTTCCGAATCCCGGACCACCTACCTGACCCTCGACTACGGCGCATCGGCTGACTGGAAACCGGCATCCGATCTCGTGTCGACATCTTCGGTCGGAGCCCAGTACTACTACAAGCAGCTCGCCAACCAGTTCGGCCAGGGCCTGGTCTTCGCGATTCCGGGTCCGGGCACGGTTACCGGGGCAGCCCAGCGGACCGCGACCGAGTCGTTCCTCGAGAACAAGACCTTCGGGGTCTACGCCCAGGAACAGCTGGCCTGGAAGAACCGCCGCTTCTTCACCGTCGCGATGCGGGGCGACGGCAACAGCGCGTTCGGCAAGAGCTTCAAAGCGGTCTACTACCCGAAAGTCAGCGTCTCGTGGGTGCTCTCTGAGGAGCCCTTCCTCGCCGGGAAGGACTGGCTCCCGCAGCTCAAGTTCCGGAGCGCCTGGGGCCGAGCCGGCCAGCAGCCGGACGTCTTCTCCGCCATCCGGACCTATCAGGCCCGGGTCGGGCCGGGAGGCCGCGGCGTCGTGACGCCCCAGAACTTCGGCAATTCCGATTTGAAGCCCGAGGTGGGCCAGGAGTTCGAGATCGGGCTCGACGCCGGGTTGTTCAAGCAGCGGATCGGCATCGAGCTTACGTACTACGACAAGAAGATCAATGACGCGATCCTCTCGATCCCCCTCAAGCCCTCGGGCGGTTTCCCGGGCTTCGAGTTCATCAATATCGGTCAGACCCGGAACAAGGGCATTGAATTGGGTCTGGATGCCAATGTGATCAATAGTCGGAATGTTGGACTCGAGGCCCGGTTCACCTTCGCCAAGAACGACTCCAAGATCACCAACCTAGGCGGCTTGCCGCCGACGATCACCTCGTTCGCCCAGCAGTTCAACGTCGAGGGATTCTCCCCGTCATCGTGGTTCCTCAAGAAGGTCGTGAGCTCGACGGTGGTCAGGCCGGCGCACGAAGTTCCTTACGGCACCAACGTCATGTGTGAAGGCGGCACGGATCTCGGCGCCGGCAACGGGACGGTGGTGCCGTGCGCCAACGCCCCCCGCATCTATGCCGGTCAGCCGACGCCGTCATGGAGCGGCAGCGGGAGCGTCACGCTGACGCTTCACCGGCGGCTCCGGCTGCTGGCGTTGGTCGATTATCTCGGTGGGAACACCACCGACGTGGGCGACGTCGGGTTCGCCCATATCTTCTTCCTCAATACCGAGGCCGTGCTCAAGGGCAACGACCAGATTCTCTCGGGGATCTACGGCTTGAGCCGAGAGGGCTACGGCGGGGCGGGCGACGCGGCCGGCCTGTTCAATTCCGGCTTCGCCCGCCTCCGCACCGTCTCGGCGAGCTACGAGTTCCCCGACCGGATTGCCCGCTGGTTTGGCGCCTCACGCGGATCGCTCACGCTGTCCGGCGAGAACCTCGCGTTCATTTGGCGAGCGCAGAAGACCTCGTATGGCACTCCGTGGATCGATCCCGAGATCCACCCCAACTTTCCCGGCGACGTGACCGGAGCTCAGGGATATGTGCAGGAGTCGTTCCCCCAGTCCGCGCGGGTGCGGGTTGGCCTTCGGCTCACCTTCTGATGACGACGATCCTAGTCAGGGAGACCAACACCATGCAGACTTCTCAGGGTTCCGCGACACCGCTTCGTCGTCTTCGGCGAGCCGTGCCGGGCCTGTCTCTCCTCGGCGCCGTCCTGGCGTTCGCGGCGTGCAGCAACGTTCTCGACGTCCAGTTTCCCGGGCGGATCCCGGTCGAACAGCTCGATAGCCCGACCCTCGCTCCCGTGCTGGCGGATGGTGTGGTCGGCGACCTGGAATGCGCCTACAACAACTACTTCTCCGGGTCCTCGGCCCAGTCGGACGAGTTCGAGGCCTCGAACGACAACGGCACTCTCGCCAACGCGGGCGAGCGCAACGTCACCGCCGAGAACGACGACTATGTGATCAGCGGCTGTGAGGCGAGTTCCGGAAGTTTCGGCATCCAGACCACGATGCATACGGCTCGGTTCCAGTCGGAAGACGTCTACAACCGGCTCGCGCTATGGAACGACACCCAGGTGGCCGGCCGGGTCGGGCTCCAGGCGAAAGTCCGGGCGTACGGCGCCTATGCCTACACCTTCCTCGGCGAGACCTATTGCACCGTCTCGATCGACGGTTCAGCTCCGGCTGCTCCAGCCACGGCGCTGGCGCTCGCGGCGTTGCGCTTTGCCGACGCCATCACGCTCGCCAATCAGGCAGGGACCTTCCCTGGGAAGACCGACATCATCAACATGTCGAACGTTGGTCTTGCCCGGGTCAACCTGGATCTCAAGAATTGGCCGGCGGCGGCGACTTTCGCGGCGCTGGTACCGGCCGGGTTCGAGCTGTTCGCGGGCCGCGGCATCGAGAACGACCGGCGCTGGAACAAGATGTATTACCTCTTCAACCAGCTCGGCGCTTTCGTCGTCGCGAACTCGTACCGCAACCTCAACGACCCCCGCGTGCCGATCGTGGACCTCCACAAGGGCGCGTTCAACCCCGATATCGACCTGTGGGTCACCACCAAGTACACGTCGCTCGGCGACCCAGTCCGGCTGGCCAGCTATCGTGAAGCCCAGCTGATTCTCGCCGAAGCCAAGGCAATGCAGGGAGACGTGGGGGGGGCCATGACCATTCTCAACGGACGCCGGGGCGAGCTTGGCCTGACCCCGTTGGCAGCCGCCGATCAGGCAGCGGCGGTG
>JAYUZK010000254.1:0-14752 GCA_043751835.1 Gemmatimonadota bacterium
CGCTCCTACGTGGACTTCTTCTACTCGCTGGCCTGAGGGCCGCCGCTGCTACGAGATCCGCTCCGGTTCGATCACCCGCTCGGCGATCGAACCGCCGCGGACCTCGACGTAGTAACACTTGGCACCGTCCCGGGTCGCCACGACCTTCTTGACGTCATTGTCCTCGAAATAGATCCCCGCGTCGTTGTCGCAGGCATACCCCGGCTTCATCTGCCCCGAGAGGATCAGCCGGTGGTAGGTCGGCCGGCGGGCCACTTCGGCGTCGTAGTGGGGCGAATGGCTGCCCTTGAGGAAGCCCAGACACTTCACGATCGTGAGTTCCTTGGGCCGGGAATCGGTGGTGCCCTCCTCGAACCAGCAGAGCGATCCCGCGCTCGCCCCGCCCAGCACGATGCCGCGGTCCCACGCCTGGCGGAGTACCTGATCGATCCCCTGAGCTTTCCAGATCGCCTGCTGATTGAGCGTGTTCCCGCCCGAACAGACGATGCCATCCATCGAGAGCAGCACCTCGTCCCAGCCCTGCTTCTGCGACAGACTCTCGATGAAGCTGTGCTGGACGTGAGGCTCCACGTCCAGCGTGGCGCAGCTCTGGTACCAGCCGATGATCCCGGCCTGGCCGTCGGCCGAGGCGGTGGGGAGATAGCAGAGCCGGGGGCGCTTCTTCCCGGTGAGGGTGGCCATGTAGCGGATGAAGGCGGTGCTGTAGCCGCCGCCGGCGATCAGGACCTTGCGGGTGGCGCCCGCAGCAGGCCTTTCGTCCATCGCTGATTCCGGGTGCGGGGCGGGCATGCCGAGGATGGCGGCGGTGGCCCCGACGGAGCCCAGGGTGGTGGAAACGAATTCGCGTCGCTGCATCGGGGGCTCGCTCGTGAAGGGTCCGTGGAGGGGGGATAATGAGCCCGGCCTGACCGTGGAGCAAGTCGGGGCCCGGGCGACGATGCCTGGTGGGCACTGCCCCCCGGGCATCTGATTCCACTTTAGATTCTGTGTCCTGACTGCGAACCCGCCCCTGCTTCCGACCCTCAGGACATGCGCCATGACCAACGGCGCCAGGACACTGCTGATCGCGATCGCGGCGACGGCCTGTACGCCATCAGCACCGGCTGTCCGCGCCGACCTTGCCTTCGTGAACGTCAACGTGGTGGACGTGGCCCAGTGGACGGTCGTGCCGGGCCAGACGGTGCCTCGGCTCGACCGGTCGACCGATTTCTTCCCGGTAGGTCGCGATGGTCGCGTCGCCCTGCTGGATCCGGAGCATGTGGGTCATCCCCTCGAGCCGGTGATCGCCAGGACGGGCACGGTGATTCGAGGGAGGTCGCCCGCCGGGTCGTAGGCCATGAACTCGCGGAACCACTTGGCGTTGATCTTCGCGAAGAGCTGCTGCTGGAACCAGTCCTTCGGCGAGCGTTTGATCCGGTCGAGCGCCTTCTGCTGGGCCTTCGCAATGTCGATCCGCAGCACCCGGATCAGCCAGCCATTGAAACCGGTGAGCCCCTTCGCGACCTCGAGCGCCTGCTACCTGAGCACAGCCTCGCCCGAATGCGCCGCGCCCGCCACGCGGATGACACCCGCGAGATCGGTACCGTCACCCGCAAGCCTGGTGGCAATGAAGGCGCCCTCGCTATGGCCGAGAACAACGATCATGCCCGGTCGGATGCCGGGGTGGCGTTTGAGAAACTGGACTGCGGCCCGCGCATCATCCACCCGGTCGTGGAAGCCGGTCGCCCAGTAGTCTCCACCGCTCTGCCCCACACCGCGCTTGTCGCAGCGGAACGACGCGATGCCGCTCCGGGCGAGGTACCGCGCCATGTCGTGGAACGCATTGAGGCGCAGCTTCCGGTGGTTCTCGTCCCGGTCCACCTGACCCGAGCCCGGCACGAGCAGCACGCAGGGGGATGGACCATCGTCCCCCGGCACCGCGATCGTCCCGACGAGTTCGCACCCGCCCAACGTGAACCGCGCCTCGCGCTCCATCAATACCGGTCAGGTTCCGAGCGGGCTCACGGCACGAGCCGGCTGCTGTCCATCAGCTGCCGCGCCATGTAGGTGAACTCCAGCGCGGCCGTATGAGCCCGCTGCTCGATATTGGCGCCCGATCCATGGCCCCCTTCGATCACCTCGAAGAAGAGATATGGAAGATCCAGATCCGCCATCCGGGCCGCGAACTTCCGGGCGTGCTCCGGGCCGACCCGGTCGTCCTTGGTCGTGGTCCAGACGAGCGGCGTCGGGTAGGCAACACCCGGCTTGAGATTGTGGAGCGGCGAGATGCGCGCCAGGAAGGCCCGCTCGTCCGGATTTGCGATGCTGCCGTATTCGCCAACCCACGAGGCGCCGGCCTCGATCCGTTCGTAGTTCAGCATGTCGAGCAGCGGGACCTGAATGTCCACCGCGTTCCAGAGCTCGGGACGCTGCGTCATCTGCACGCCCATCAGGAGCCCGCCGTTCGAGCCGCCCTGGATACCGAGACGCCGGGGACTGGTGATCTTCCGGGCGATCAGGTCCTCTGCCACGGCCGCGAAGTCGTCGTAGATCACCTGACGGCGGGTCTTGAGGCCGGCCTCGTGCCACGACGGCCCGAACTCCGCGCCACCCCTGATGTTCGCGAGCACGTACACCCCGCCCCGCTCGAGCCAGAGCTTGCCGATCTCCTCGTCGTACCGGGGCGTCATCGAGGCGTTGAATCCGCCGTAGGCGTAGAGGAGCGTGGGGTTCAGGCCGTCCCGCTTCATCGCCTTCGGATGCACGATGAAGTACGGTACGCGGGTGCCGTCCTTCGACGTCGCCTCGAGCTGCTCGACCTCGCTCAACGACGCGTCGAACTTCGCCGTCATGGCCTTGATCGGGGTGGCCGTGCCGGCGGCCGCGTCGGCGAGCCAGATACTGGTGGGGGTCAGGAAGCCCGTCACGCCCACGAAGGCCCGGTCGCTCTTCGGGTCGGCGCTGAGCACGTTGGTGGAGACGTTGTCGGGTAACGAGAGCCGGCGCGAGCTCCACTTGCCATTCGGGCCGCGCGTGAACGCCAGGACTTGGCCCTTCACGTTGTGATTGAGACCGAGGAGCAGGCGATCCCGGGTGGCGGAGAACCCGGCCACGGATTCCCGCGGGCCGGGGGCGAAGATCGTCACTGGTGCCAAAGCACCGGGGTTCCGCATGGCGCCCTCGGCGTCGAACGCCGCGACCGATCCGCCCTGGATCGCCGTGGTCCCGTGCTTCCAGTCTTCGAGCAACTCCACGATGACCTGGCCACCCACGAAGTCGGCGATCTCGGCCTTGAGCGGAACATCGAGCCGGGCCACGTCCTTCGAACGGACGACGTAATGCTCGGCTTCGAACGTGGTGAGCGGGCGGGCCACGAAACTGACCCGGCGCCCCTGCCCGTCGACCAGTGTGGATGGCGTCACCCCGTAGCCGCCGTCGCTCGCCGCGCCGCGGAAGATCTCGACCGCCTGATCGATCGGCTGGCCGCGAGCGAGGCGCTTGACGATGAACGGGTAACCCGAGGTCGTGACGTCGGCGCCGGTCCAGGCGCGGGATACCAGCAGCGTATCGGTTCCGGCCCAAGCCACCCGCTGCTTGCCCTTCGGCAGCACGAAGCCGCCCTTCACGAACGCCCGGGACGTCAGGTCAAACTCGCGGATGGTGACCGCGTCCTCGCCGCCGTCGGACAGCTGCAGCAGGCAGCGGCGCTCCGCCGGCGCCGCACAGATGGCCCCATTCCAGACCCAGTTGGCATTCTCGGCCCTGGCCAGTGAATCCAGGTCCAGCACCGTGGTCCACAGCGGCGACCGGGTCCGGTAGCTGGTGAGCGTAGTCTTCCGCCAGATGCCCCGGACGTGCGCCGAATCCTGCCAGAAATTGTAGAGGGCGCCGCCGAGGAAGCTGGCGTACGGGATCCGGTCGGCGGACTGGGCCATGGCGAGGGCGGACCGGTAGATCCCGGCGTAGCGCGGATCCTTTTCCAGCACCGCCACCGTCTTCGCGTTTTCCGCCCTGACCCAGGCCATGGCGCGTTCGCCGTGGACCTCTTCGAGCCAGCGGTAACGATCGCCGAGGGTATCGGGAATGCCGGCCTGGGCGGCGGCCGGCCGAGCCAGGATCAGGGTCGAGAGGCCAAGGAATACGAGTGCCCGCACTTCGGATCTCATTTCTTTGCCGCCGGGGGCGACAGGTTGTATTCGACGGGCGGTGTGGCACCCATCAGGTTCCGGACCAGGTAGTCCCAGGCCCGGCGGAGGCCGTACCCCGGCGCGATCGCGGTGCCGTGGCCGACGTTAGGCACGATCAGGAGGTCGAAGTCCTTGTTGGCCTTGATCAGCGCTCCGGCCGCTCCGACAGTCGGGGACGGCTCGCGGGCAAACGCCCCATCGCCGACCGGCCCGCGGCGGCCACCGCCCGCACCGGCCTCGGACACTGGGAGGGCGACCCCGTGCTGGGCGCCGGGCAAGCGGGCCCCTGCGTGTTGACGCTGGTGGAACGCAAGACCGGCTTCGTCGCGATCGGCGAGCTGACCCAGCGCACGGGGGCGCAGGTCAATCGGCGGGCCCGACGCCTCATCGCCGCCCAACCCCATCCCGTCCGGACGATCACGGTCGATCACGGGACCGAGTTCCACCAGTATGCCCGGCTGGAAACGCAGGGCGCGGCGCGCTTCTACTTCGCCACACCCCACCACGCCTGGGAACGGGGCACGAACGAGAACACCAACGGCCTGCTGCGCCAGTATTGGCCCAAGGGCGAGTCCATGGCGCACCGGTCCCAAGCCGACTGCACCCGCATCGCCACCAAGCTCAACCGCCGCCCCCGCAAACGCCTGGCCTACCGCACCCCCGAGGAATGCTATGTCCCCTGACCGGTACCGTTGCACTACAAACTTGATATCAGGGTGCAGGGGCACTGATCTCAATCAGCTTCTCGTCCGTGGCGAGGAGCGTCGTGATTCGCGGCCAAACGGCATGAAGCAATGCGCGTAGCCGCGCATCAGAGGTATTGCCGCATGTGAGCCACAGAATCCGCGGAGGTGGTCCGAGGCGCTCCAGTAGGTGGACGAAATCGGCATCCTTGGTGAAGACGACCGCATTGGCTGCGCGGGCGGCGGCGAAGATAGTGGGATCGTCGGCCTCGCGTAGGCCGAGATCTCGAATGGGCGTGGCGTTCACGCCGAATTC
The DNA here is from genome assembly GCA_043751835.1 of Gemmatimonadota bacterium. Taxonomy (GTDB): domain Bacteria; phylum Gemmatimonadota; class Gemmatimonadetes; order Gemmatimonadales; family GWC2-71-9; genus SHZU01. Next base: position 5,166 of record JAYUZK010000254.1, read on the forward strand.
ACGTTGCAGCCAGAGTGCGAGTTGCGGTGACAACTGCGCGTCGAGCCAGACGACCAACGGGGCGGTCGCCATGGAACTGATCTATCCCGCGAGAATCGGATGATCCACGCGCCGACTGGCGAATCGCAGACACGCGGCAATATCGGCGAGTTCGAGGTCGGGCAACTCGTCCACGACTTGGGCAGGCGTCAATCCCGCTGCCAGCAAATCGAGAACGTCGATGACGCGAATGCGCATGCCGCGGACGCAGGGGCGTCCACCACACTGTAGGGGGTTAACTGTGATCCGGTCCATTAATTCGACTGTATCGCTCATGGAGCCTCGGCGAAGACGCACCGGGAATATAGTAGCGAAATCCAAACGGGTCGAGACGGGTGTTGCACCATAACTAGTATTCTGCTGCTTGGGAGAACGATAGCTCCGACCCCCAATCCCAGCCACGACCGACCGCCTTGATCCCTCATTGACGGCCGAGCCCATCACCCGGCAACTATCTGTAAGCCTGGGGCGCCTCGCCGTGGAGGCCCCACAGAGCGCTCATCGAACCGGACCGGAGGCTTGGTCCAAGCAACATCCGCGGCTTGGGTTCGCCGTGTAACGTGAACAATACGCGGCGGCGGGCGAAGCGGCGTAAGAAGGCGTCCGAGAAACCAGGCGGCAGATCCACGACGGTCGGCACGGTGTGGGCTTGCGGCCCTGCGCCCGGGTGCTCGCGGCGGGCGGGAGGCTCCGGGATAGCCTGGCAGCATTGCAGGCTTCCGGGCAGGGTACCGACCCCCAGAGGACGGATCTCAATTCATCGGCGCAGGCTGTTGAGGCTCTTGCTCGGATTAGGAGGTCGAGGTTTCCTGTCAGGACATCATGGCCCTTTGGCCCGGCATCGTCGCACAGCTCCAAGAGGACAACACATCACGGGATAGATCGTCACGGTAACGGTGTCGGGAAACATTTGCCCGGGCCGGGCCTCCGGGCCTTGCCGAAAGACGGAGCGACGGGGATCAAACAGCCTCGAGGAACGCGCCTGGCCGCTTCAGAGCGCGGCCCGTCGAACCCGAGGTTCGACCCGTCATGCCTGGAGGGCGAAGCGCCGAGTCCAAACCGCGACCGTCGACCCCAACGCGCAACCCGTTTAAGCCCCGGATCGAACCGGTGGCATCGGCGACGGCCCCGAGCAGCCCCAAAGTGCTGGCCGAGGTGGCGGGAACCTACCAGACGGTGACCGGCGGCCCCACGGTGATCGAAGCCGCCATGACGGTCGAAGGGGGCAAACTGTTTGCCGAAGCCACGGGCGGCCTGCCGAAGGACGAGCTGCTGGCCGATTCGGACTCGACCTTCTTCACGCGTACCTCCGGAATCCCGATCGTGTTCGAACGGGATGCGAAGAAGAAGGTGACCGGTGTGACGATCGACTGGGCGATCAAGGGCAAGAAGGTCAAGTAAGGCGAAGGCCCATGCGCTTCCCGACTTTCGTTGGCGCCTGGGACTCGAAGGGGTCAAGTGCCACGCTTCCCTCGGGAAAGAGTAGGATCACCGTCGAGCCGTAGTTGAAGCGTGCCATCTCCGCGAACCGGTCGAGCCGAATCGACTGCCCCCGGAAATCGGTGCGCGTCGGACGATCAGCATACGCGGGAATATTCACGCCGTTCCAGACCGTCTCCACTCCCGACACCAGCAGCGCCCCCACCATCACCGAGCACATCGGCCCGAAGTCGGTCTCGAAGTGGCAGACCAGCCGCTCGTTCCGGGCAAAGAGGCGCGGCACATCCTCCACCGTCCCGGGCGACACGCTGAACAGCCGCCCCGGCACGTGCAGGGTCTCCACCAGCGTGCCAGCCCACGGCATGTGGACGCGGTGGTAGTCCCGGGGTGACAGATAGACGTTGATGAACTGCCCGTTCCGGTATGCCTCCGCCGGGCCCTGGTCCCCCAGCAGCTCGGCCACGGTGTAGTCCTGTCCCTTGGCCTGGAAGATCCGCCCGTTTTCGATCCGGCCGCACTGGCTCACCCGGCCATCGGCGGGCAACAACACCGTGGCGGGATCGGGATCGGCGACCCGCACGCCCGGCTTCAGCGCGCGGGTGAAGAAGGCGTTGAAGCTCCGGTAGTTCTCGGGATTCGGATCCGCCGCCTCGGTCAGGTCGACGTCGAAATGCGCCAGCACCGTCCGGATGAAGCGCCGTTTGATCCACGGCACCTCGGACCTGGCGATACGCAGCGCCAACCCCGAGAGGAGGCGGTGCGGCACCAGATACTGCACCAGCGTGGACAGTTTCATGGACACAGCGGGCAAGCTACCATCCCCGGCGGCACGGGGTCCACTCCGTCCGCCTCGCCGCGGGCCCGGGCTCTGGACGCGGGGCGACAGCCCGCTAGTATAGGACGGTCCCACCATACCCGAACATCGGAGTTTCTTCATGCGACGCCTGTTCCGCGCCCTGACAGGGCTCGTCCTGACCCTGCTCGTCGTCCAGCCGAGCCTTGCCCAGAAGAAGGCCGCCAATGCGCCCGACCTGAAGGCGATCGATCAGGTTGTCTCATCGATCATGAAGGAGTGGCAGGTTCCCGGCCTGGCCCTCGGCATCGTGAAGGACGGCAAGGTCCTCTACCTCAAGGGCTATGGCTACCGGGACGTGGAGAAGCAGGTGCCCGTCACGCCCAAGACCCTGATGGCGATCGGCTCGAACAGCAAGTCGTTCACCGTGACGCTGATGGGGATGCTCGTGGACCAGAAGAAGCTCGACTGGGACACCCCGGTCCTGAAATACCTGCCCGACTTCCGGCTCTACGACCAGTACGCCGGCGAGCACATGACCCCGCGCGACCTGGTCCGGCACAACTCGGGCCTCCCCCGCCACGACCTGGTCTGGTACGGCCGCGACGTAACCCGCCAGGAGATTTATCAGCGGGTCCGCTACCTCGAGCCCAACGTCTCCTTCCGCGAGAAGTGGCAGTACAACAACCTGATGTTCCTGACCGCCGGCGTACTGGTCGAGAAGATCTGGGGCCGCCCCTGGGAGTCGCTGGTCAAGTCGGAACTGTTCACGCCCCTCGGCATGAGCCGGACCCTGCCCGGCGCCACCGGGATGGACCAGACCGACGACTTCGCCTGGCCCTATGAAAAGCGGAACGGCTCGGTAGTGAAGGTCCCGATCCGGGTGATCGACCAGATGGGTCCCGCCGGCTCAATCGTGTCGAGCGTCGAGGACATGGCAAAGTACATCCAGTTCCGCATGGATCACGGCACCTCCGCCACGGGGCCCAAGATCTCCGTCGCGGCGGAAGACCAGATGCAGTCCCCGCAGATGGTTGTCGGCAGCACGTTCGGCCCCGCGATCTGGCCCGGCCTCGAGAACAACACCTACGGTCTCGGCCTCAATGTGGCCACCTACCGCGGCCACCAGTCGGTTGCCCATGGCGGCGGGATCGACGGCTTCATTTCCCAGATGTCGTGGCTCCCGAAGGACAAGATCGGGATCATGGTGCTGACCAACCTCGGCGGCGACAACCCGGTCCCGACGATGGTGGTGCAGTCGATCTACGACCGGCTGCTGGGCCTCGACCCGATCGACTACACCGCGGTGCAGCACGCCAAGGACGCCGACAACGAGAAGAAGGCGGCGGAAGCGAAACAGGCGGCGAAGGCGGCCCAGGTTCAGGGGACGTCGCCGAGCCACGGGCTGGCCGCCTATGCCGGCACCTACGAGCACCCCGGGTACGGCAAGCTGATCATCCGGCAGGCGGGCAACGGGCTCGAGGCGGCGCTCGACGCGATCGTGGCCCCGATGCACCATTTTCATTACGACGTCTTCGAGATCGGCGACCCGGGCAACATCGTGCCGCTCTCGGGGCTCGTGGCCTTCTCGACTAACATCAAGGGCGAGGTCGATCAGCTGACGATTCCGCTCGAGCCCAGCGTGAAGCCGATCGTGTTCAAGCGGGTGCCGTGAACGGGGCCACCCGCCCCGTCTACAAGAAAACCGATGCGTAGACGCGCGAAATTACGGCTTCCGTGTCCCCTTGAGCCTCAGTCCGTCGCCCACCGTGACGACGAGCGTCGTGGCCCGGTCCGAGCCCGAAGCTCCGAACTGATACTCGTAGCCGCGGTCGGCACTGATGAACGTCAGATCGGACAACGGCAGCAATTCGTCGCTGGTGCTCGTATTCGAACACGTAGTTGCCGGCCAACCGATTCAACGCAGTCGAGTCCAGCGGCACCAGCGTCACGGTCCGGGCGCCGCGGTCGGTCCAACCGAATTCCCCCGCGATCGCCCGTTTGATCTCGCCGATCAGCTCCTGCCCTCGATCGCCATTCGTCATGACCGCGAGGCCCTGGCCGAGTTCGGCAGGTAGATCAGGTCGGCATGGAAGCCGGCGTTGTCGCCGCCGTGGCCGAAGCGGAACTGCCGCCCCGTGCCCTCGACCCAGGGGCCAAGGCCGGTGGGCGCCTTCTGCACGGTGAGCATCTCCTTCGCCATCGACCGGGAGAAGAGCTTCGTGGAGCGCCCCGCCCGCGTGGCGGCGATCTCGGGGCCGCGATCTGATCCCGCCGGCGGATCAGGCAGGGTCGGGTCCGGGCTCTGCTTGACACAGTTGGAATATCGCGCGTGATTTCAACACCGCGAGAGAGGATCTCCGCCATGCCCACGTGGACCGATCTCATCAAAGCCTGGCCCGGCCAGGAAGTCGTGGTGCGCTACGACCGCGACGCCGATGCCTGGATGTTCATCGCCATCCACGCCACCCACGGCACTCGGTCGGTGGGCGGCTGCCGGATGAAGGTCTACCCGAGCCCCGAGGAAGGGCTCTGGGACGCCATCCGTCTGGCCGAGGGGATGACGAACAAGTGGGCCGCCATCGACGTGAACTACGGCGGCGGGAAAGCGGTGATCGCCCTCTCGAAGCCGGTCACCGGCGAGGCGCGGAAGGCCCTGCTGCTCCGCTTCGGCCGGATGATCGATTCGCTGAACGGCCGCTACGGCACCGGGCCCGACATCGGCACCACGCCCGACGACATGGCCCTCCTCGCCACCGTCACCCGCTACGTCCACTGTTACGACTGGACGATCAAGGCCCCCTACGACCCGGGGATCTATACCGCCCTCGGCGTATTCGTCGGCATGAAGGCGGCGTGGCGCCATGTCACCGGCACCGATGATCTCAAGGGCGTGCGCGTGCTCGTGCAGGGCGTGGGCGACACCGGCGCGCCGCTGGCTCGCTACCTCAAGAAGGCTGGCGCGGTGGTCTTGCTGAACGACATCAACGCCGAGAAACTGGCCATCCTCGCCAGGGAACTGAACGCCGAGACGGTGCCGACCGACAGGGTCTATGACGCCGATTGCGACGTGTATGCCCCCTGCTCCGTCGGCGCCACGCTGGACGAGACGACGATCCCCCGCCTCAAGTGCCGCGTCATCGCCGGGGCGGCGAACAACCAGCTGCGGGCGCCGGAAGACGGGCCCCGGCTCGTGGCGCGGAAGATTCTCTACGCGCCGGACTATGTGGTGAACGGCGCCGGCGCGGTCTCCCTCGCCATGGTGGATGAAGGCGCCACCTTCGACGCCATCGAGACGGACATCCAGAAGATGGACGCCCGGCTCACGGGCATTTTCCGCGAAGCCGCCGAGCGGGGCGAATCCCCCGTCGAAGCGGCTCGCCGGATGGTGGAACGCCGCCTCGCCACGATGACCTGACCGTCGAACCCGGACGGTACCGATGCGCTTCTTCATATGGCTTGCCCTGGCGAGCGCTGCCCTGACCGGCCGCCTCGCGGCGCAGGGCCAGGAAGTGTCGATCCAGTGGGGGGTGAAGATCCCGCTCCGAGACGGCGTCAGGCTGAACGCCACGGTCTACCGCCCCCGGAACGCGATCGGCCCGCTGCCAGTCGTGTTCACCCTGACCCCCTACATCGGCGACACCTATCACGGCTTCGCCATGGCGATGGCCCGCGACGGCTACGACGTGGTCGAATGGTTCTGGGGCCACGATCAAGGAGATGCCGCCCGGGACGGCGACCAGCTCGGGACCCGCGCACCGATCGATGGACCGTGAGCGATGGTTCCCCGCAGGCCCCGCTGGCGTTGCCGCAAGCCCGCGGAGGAATGGGGAAGGCGGTGTTCCTCGATGGCGAGTTCTGGGTGTTCGGCGGCGAAACCCTCAATGGTGCCGGCGCCAACCCGCGAGGGACCTACGATCGAGTGGACATCTACGACCCGGTGGCCCGCCGGTGGCGCGCGGGCCCTCCACGCCGCAGCGGACGGCATGGGATCTTCCCGGTGCTGGATGACGGGCGCATCCTCATCGCGGGCGGGGGTGACCGGGCGGGGCACAGCATGACCACCAGCGTCGAGGTGCTCCGGCCGAAGTAGCGAACAGATCCGCACTGGGCCAAATGCCTCTAACTCGTTATTTTGTCGAAGGTTTGGTGACCGGATCGGCCCAACGGTGGCTTGGTCTTGCTCCAGTCGCCTGCAACCGGGGTCCGGATTCGCCGGCCTGCGTTGCCGTAAGATGTTCAGTAGCAAAGCGTTACGGATGACGACCGCGATCGAGGGAATCGCGGATCGAGCTGCCAACGGACCCAATAAGGAGTAGCCTGATGCGTAAGATCCTGTTGCTGGCGGGGGCCCTCGGGTTGTACGGCCTCCCGATGATGGCTCAGGAGAAGGGCACTGTCGAGCTGGGCGGCTTCGGCCGCTACACCAGCTACGATGGGAGCTTCACCACCGCGCGGAAAAAGGAAAACAGTTACGGCGCCGGTGGCCGACTCGGCTACTTCTTCTCCCCCAAGTTCTCCCTCGAAGCCGATGGCTCGTTCAACGCCACCGACCTCGAGACGTATTTCATCGGCCAGCGCTCGGCCCCGATCCGGTACATGCCGTTCCACCTCCGCGGGCTGTACCACGCGCCGCTGGGCAACAAGTGGAACTTCCTGCTCGGCGCCGGCCCGGTGCTCAACCACTACGGCAAGTCCAGCAACGCCGCCGTCAAGACGATCTTCGGCAACGATTTCGGCGTCGGCGGCCTGGTGGGCCTCCGGTACAAGGTCAACACCTGGCTCTCGCTCCGCGGCGACGGGACGCTCGACTACATGCCGAGCCCCCGGAACGGCAGCGCTGAGGTCCTGGCGCTCGGCGTATCCCCGAGCGTGGCCAAGCCAACCAAGAACACCCACCTCGGTGCCCAGCTCGGCCTGTCGATCTATCCCAATTCGAAGTGCACCAAGCGGCTGGACGGGATCGACCTGGTGCCGAACACCGCGAACGTGCAGACCGGCCAGGCGGTCAACTTCAACGTCACCGGCAAGCTCTGCGACGGGTCGACCACGACGCCACAGGTGACCTACGCGGTGATGCCGAGCGGCACGATCGGCACCAACGGCGCGTTCAGCTCCAACACCCCGGGCAGTTACCGGGTCATCGCCCGGACGCTCACTGGCAAGTATGCCGACACCTCGACGGTGACGGTCACCGCACCGCCCCCGCCGCCCCCCCCGCCGCCGGCTCCCAAGCTGTCGCGGATCGAGATCAGCCCGAAGACGGCCACCCTCAAGCTTGGTGAGTCGGCCAAGTACGCCGTGGCCGGCACCTGGTCGGACGGCAACAGCCGGGCGATGCGGGCCGATGAGTGCTCGATGGCAGCCGAGGGAAGCCCCACCGCTGCCGCTTGGAGCAACAGCTGGAGCCGGAGCGGTGACTACGGCGTGACCGCGACCTGCATGGGGATGTCGGACAAGGCCACCGCGAGCGTCCGAGGTCTCTCGGTCGTGCTCCGCGCGATGTTCGGCACCAACAAGTACTCGGATGCTTCGAGTGTCGACCGGATGTCGCTCGACCAGGTGGCCGAGAACATGAAGGCCGATCAGACGATCAAGGTCTACATCGACGGCCACACCGACTGGCGGAACTACGTCAAGTACAACGCGTGGCTCTCCCAGAAGCGGGCCGAGTTCATCCAGCGGCAGCTGATCAAACGCGGCGTCGACAAGAGCCGTACCACGGTTCGCGCCTTCGGCGAATGCAAGCCGGCCGCCGACAACAGCACCGCGGACGGCATGACCCAGAATCGCCGGGTCGAGTTGAACCAGATCGAGACCGCTTCGCCCGAAGCGGCCGCGACCTGCGCCGAGACTGGCCCGAAGGGCAAGAGCAAGATCGGCCAGAAGGGCGAGTAGTCGCGCTCTTCTCTCCCGGAGATCTGAAACGGGCCGCCGAAAGGCGGCCCGTTTCATTTAGCGGTGGGAACCGGGAACTCACCGGTTTCGATGGTGCCGACGTCGGCCTCTTCCGGCGCGGCCGGCTCGCGGTCGCCCCAACGGATCAGGATCACACCGGACAGACTCACCAGCGCCCCGATCATCATCTTCGAAGTCACCGCCTCGCCCGCGAAGGCCCAACCCAGCAGCACGGCCACCAGAGGGTTCACATAGGCCGCGGTACCGACCAGCTGCGGCGTGGTGGTGCGGAGGAGATAGGTGAAGGCCGAAAAACCGATGATGCTGCCGAAGACGATCAAGTAGGCGAAGGCAAACCACGAGGCCGGGGTGACGGACTCCAGTCGAAGCCGGCCGGCCTCGCCGGTGCCCAAAGCCACCACCGCGAGCAGGGCCCCGCCCGCCACCATTTTCATCCCGGTGGCCATGGTGGGAGAGGCCGGGAGGTGATGGCGGTGGGAATAGACCGACCCGATGGCCCAGGCAAGTGATGCCCCCAGAAGCGCCAGGATGCCGGTCACCGGCACGGGCGCCGATCCAGCCGGCGGCGAGGCCAACAGGAGGAGCCCAGCCATGCCGAGGCCGATTCCCACGATCACCCGAGCCGGCGGTCGGCGCCAGCCATCGAGCGCACTCTCGAGAATCACGGTCCAGATCGGCGATGTGGACGCCAGCAGGGCCGTGCGCCCCGACGGGACATGCTGCTCGGCCCAGACCACGAAACCGTTGCCGAAGACGAAGAAAAGGGTGCCGAGAATCGCGGCGGTCCGCCAGACCGCGGCCCCGGGGAACGGTTCGCCCCGAACCCGGGCCCACAGCACCAGCACCCCGCCCGCCGCCAGAAATCTGGTCGCGGCGAGCAGGAACGGCGGGATGGTCTCGATGGCAACCTGAATCCCGAGGTAGGTCGAGCCCCAGATCAGGTAGATGGCCGCGAAAGCCCAGAGCATCCTGGCGCGGGTCCGCTCCGCCGTCACGGACCGGGCCGCGGCTGGATCGGGCTCTCCGCGGTGAAGCCGCTCTCGCTGCCGCCCGGCACGAATTCTTCACGGTACATCCGGAGGACTTCGAAAAAGTACGACAGCGCGAGAGGCCCTACCAGCAGACCGAGAAGCCCGAAATAGCTGACGCCCGCGATCGCCCCGACCAACGTGACCATCGGGTGGACCTGGGCGAACCGGTTGAAGATGAGCGGGCGGAAGATGTAGTCGACGAAACCCGAGGTGGCGAGGCTCCAGATCAGCATGAAGCCGGCTGCCCCGGGCCGGTCACTGAACACCAGAACGGCGACCGCCGGCCCCCAGATCATCCCGCTTCCCACCACCGGAAGGATCGCGAATACCACGGTGACGACACCCCAGAAGATCGGCTCGTGCAG
>JAYUZK010000255.1:0-3943 GCA_043751835.1 Gemmatimonadota bacterium
CACGCCCACAAGCGGGGCGTGGTCCACCGGGACATCAAGCCCGAGAACGTGATGCTCTCGGAGCGCCACGCCCTGGTCACCGACTCCGGCGTCGCCAAGGCGGTCAGCGAGGCCACCGGCCGGCAGTCGATCACCACCGTTGGCGTGGCGTTAGGCACCCCGGCCTACATGGCCCCGGAACAGGCCGCGGCCGATCCGCTCACCGATCACCGGGCCGATCTCTACGCCTTCGGAATCGTGGCGTATGAACTCCTGACCGGTCGGCCGCCGTTCACCGGCGCCACGCCCCAAGCGGTGCTGGCGGCGCAAGTGACCGAAGCGGCCGAGCCGGTGACCAAGCGCCGGGCCACGGTTCCGGCGGCGCTGGCCGCGCTGGTGATGCAGTGCCTGGAGAAGAAACCGGCCGACCGGCCTCAGACCGCCGAGGAGTTGATCACCCGGCTCGAAGCGGTGCTCACGCCGAGCGGCGGGACCACTCCAACGGAGACTCGTCCTTACGCAGCGGTCGGGGGTTCGAAACGCCGCTGGTGGCTTGGGCTCGGCGTGGTGGTGGCCGCGGGGGTCGTATTCGGTCTGTGGAGGGCCGTCCCTCATGGCCCGGCAACCGGCCCGACTGCCGCCGAAGAAACGTCGATCGCCGTGCTCCCGCTGGTGAACATCGGCGGCGACTCGACCCAGGACTACTACGCCGATGGCGTGTCGGAGGAGCTGGCCAACGCCCTCGGCAAGGTACCAGGCCTTCAGGTCGCGGCGCGGACCTCGGCCTTCGCGTTCAAGGGACGCCGGGACCTCGACGTGGGCGAGGTCGGCGAGAAGCTCAACGTCGGTGTCGTGCTGCAGGGGTCGGTGCGGCGTCTCGGCGATCGCGTCAAGCTCAGCGTTCAGCTGACCGACACCAAGCAGCGAGTGGAGCTCTGGTCCGAAGCCTACGACCAGGCCGTCAAGGATGTCTTCGCGATGCAGGATTCGATCACCCGGGTGATCGTCCGCCAGCTCGCGCTCAAGCTCGGTGCTGCGGCATTGGCGGCAACCAGTTCAGGACGGACCACGAGTCCCGAGGCCCACGATCTCTACCTCCGGGGTCTGGGCTCGTTCAACGTGGGGACCGAGCCCGCATTCCGGCGAGCGTTGACCTTCTTCCGGGCCGCGCTCGAGAAGGATCCGGAATACGCCCAAGCCTATGTGGCGATCGCGCAAGTCTACATCACGTTGGCGGACGCCTATCAGCCATCGAGGGCGGCGTATGATTCGGCCAGGATGGCGGCGCGCCAGGCGCTGGGTCGCGACAGTTTGGCCGGGGAGGCTCATGCCTCGCTCGCGTTTGTGGCGTACGTGATCGACTGGAACTTCGCTGAATTCGATCGGGAGGGGCGGCGCGCGCTCGAGCTGAGCCCCAATTCGGCCAACGCTTACATTTTCTATGGCATGAACCTGTGCCTGTCCGGCCGGATCGATGCGGGGCTGCTCGCGATCGACCGAGGGCTGGAGCTGGATCGGCTGAACGTCACCGGAAGCTGGGCTCGCGAGTGGTGCCTCTATCTCGGCCGCCGGTACGAAGACGTGATCACGCAGCACGCCAAGACGGCCGCGCTGTTTCCGGCGGGCATCTATATGGAACACTGGGTCGGCGCGGCCTATTGGGAGCTCGGTCGCTACCCGGAGGCGCTGCGAGAGTATGAAGGCGCTCAGACGCTGTTGGACCAGCCGCTCCACGGCTACGCCATCATCTACGCCCGGATGGGAAGAACCAGAGAGGCGCGGGAGATCTTGGCGCGACTGGAAGCCTACGCCAAGGGGCACTCCGTCAATCCGATCTTCTTCGCCGAGATCCATGCCAGCCTGGGTGAGAAGGACCTCGCCTTCGAGTGGCTCGAGCGCGCGGTCATTGATCGGACCGGGTGGTTGCCGGGGCTCACCCTCTGGCCGGAGCTCGACCCGCGTCCGGTCCGACGCTCGATACGCCGCGCTGGTCAAACGGATCGGGATCCTGCCGCCGCCGGCCAATTGACGACCGCCCCTGAACGCCTCGCCGCCGCCGCTCAAAGCGAAACTCGAAAGCCGAGACACCAGCAAGCTGGCGTATGACCGGGAGAAAGTCAGCTAGGACGCCGGTTACGCCGGCGAGCGGACCACCGCGTACCTCTTCCTTCCGAAGCGGCCCCGCCGGCCCCTCCAAACCATCGTCTATTTTACGCCGGTTCCCTCCGTATTCAGCCGGTCCTCGGCCGACCTCGATCCGGAGTTTGCCGACCTCGTTGTGAAGGATGGACGGGGACCTATGAGCGCGGCGACGGCGCGGGGCAGCACCCGACGAAACCGCCTTCTATCGCGACGTTGTGGTGATGCAGACGGGCAGTTCGACAACACCTACCCGATCAAGACGTCGCAGGACCCGTTCTTCCGACTCCTCGGCACGCCCGACGGTGCCAAGAAACGCCTCGTCTATCAAGACAACCACGGCGTGCCCAAGGTCCCGATGATCAAAGAGGCGCTGCGGTGGTACGATACCTATCTCGGGCGATGAAGGGGGGCGGGGTGCCAAGTTAGCTTGCAATATCAAACTCATGGTTTCATATTGCATGGAATGAAACGCGGCTATCAGGACCTCCTCCACTCCTATCTGGCGACGTTCCCCTGCGTCGCCCTGCTCGGCGTGCGCCAGTGCGGCAAGACCACCCTCCTCCGGACCCTCCCGCCCAAGTGGAAACAACTGGACCTCGAACGCCGAGCCGACCATGCGGTCGTCTCCCGCGATCCCGATGCCTTCTTCCGCCTGAATCCCCGCCACGTCGCCCTCGATGAAGCCCAGGTCCTCCCCGACCTCTTTCCGGCGCTCCGCGTCGCCATCGACGAGCATCGGACCGAGAAGGGCCGGTTCGTCATCACCGGGTCGAGCTCGCCGGCGCTGGTCAGATCGGTGTCCGAAAGCCTCGCCGGCCGAGTCGGAATCATCGAGATGGCGCCGTTCTCCTGGGAAGAGGTCACCGCCACCACCGGGCGGGATTCGCTGCTCCGCCGCCTTGGGCATCGGAAGGCCCGGCCGGCGGCGCTGATCGCCGGCCTCAAGGCCCGCGGCACCCCAGCCAAGGTCCAGGAATTCTGGTTCCGGGGCGGATTCCCCGAGCCGTGGCTCGATCCCGCGCCCGGGTTCCGCGCCCGGTGGATTGAGCAGTACATTCAGACCTATCTCCTTCGCGACGTCAAACGGCTGTTTCCGGGCCTCGACGAGGTCCGGTTCCGCCGTTTTCTCGAGATGCTGGGGGGCCTGTCCGGCCGAATCCTCAATTACGCTGAGGTCGCGAGAGCACTCGGCGTGTCGCAGCCGACCGCGCGGGACTATTTCGCGATCGCCCACGGGACCTTCGTCTGGCGGTCGATCCCCGCGTATTCGGGGAATGTCGTGAAGCGGGTGGTCAAGCATCCACGAGGGTATCTGCGCGACAGCGGGCTGCTCCATGCGCTGCTCCGGATTCCCGACGCCGAGGCGTTGCTGAGCCATCCCCAGGTCGGAGCGTCGTGGGAGGGGACGGTGGTCGAGGAGATCTTCCGCCAGCTCAACACCATCGGGCTCGCGGCCGACGGGTCCTACTACCGCACCGGCGGCGGCGCCGAAGTGGACCTGGTACTGGAGGGGGATTTTGGCCGGGTGGCGGTCGAGATCAAGCACACGTCGGTGGTGCAGCCTCGCGACCTCAAGGGGCTCCGCGATTTCGTGACCGAGCAGAAGGCCCGGATTGGGATCGTCATCAACAATGATGTGATGGCACGGCAGTACGACGATCGGCTGATCGGGCTGCCGTTCTCCTGGCTCTGAGGCAATGGCGCGATGATGACCTGGGCTTCAACCGCAGCATGACCGACCGGCGGCATGGCCACCGTCTACCTCGCCCGCGACCATCCTCGTCGGCAGCACGACCACACCCTGAACATCAGCGCGGGACAG
>JAYUZK010000256.1:0-3398 GCA_043751835.1 Gemmatimonadota bacterium
ACACGAGCCGTGAGCGGCGGACCCGTTCAACCACCCGGCCCAGCATCGGAACGCCCTCGATGTCCGCGAGCACCTTCCCGGGCAGGCGGCTCGAGGTCATCCGGGCTTGAATGATGGCTACGATATTCACGGTCGCTCCCAATTGGCGATGAAGTACGGGACCGGTACGGCGCCGAAACTGGCTTTGAAATCCCCCCGGCTCGGCGAGTTCATTCCGACGACGTCGATGACCGACGCGCCTCGGGCCATGCCCCGTTCCACCCCTTTGAGGAACAGCAGCGTCGAGACGCCACAAGCACGGAACGCGGGATCGTTGGCGCCGACCAGGTAGTAGGCGGTCGTCCGGTCGAACAGGAACACCACCGCCCCCGCCGGTTCCCCACCCCGGTCCCGCGCCACGAGCATCTCGCCATATCCACCTTCCAGGGCGGAGGCGACGATCGAGCGCAGCAGGGCACGTTCCCGGAGGGGGCGGTCGATGCCCTGCCGAGCGAACGTGATGCCGTGAAGTTGATCGAGCAGGTCGAGGTCGCTCGACGGATCGACCTGGAACCGCTCGTCGGCCTTCCGGAATTCCTGGCGGCGCACGCTCCGGCTTGTTGCGAGAACCTGATCGAGTCCCGCACCCGCCGTCACCGCGATGTGACCGGTATACCGGATGTCAATGCGAAACTGACCCGCCGCCGGTTCGTGATAGTGGAACCAGGACAGCGACCGAACGTCGGTGTAGGCCGGATGAAGGCACCACGACAGGCGGCCGCCGGCGGCGAGGGTTTTCACCAACGCCTCACTCGCTTCGAGGTGCTCCCGGATCCGGCGGTGGCTCGCCCCGGTATCGCCACCCGGAAGCAGAATTCCTTGATACAGACAGAAGGGCTGCGGTTGCGGCACCGGGACGCCGTCCGCCCCTTTGAGCAGCACGGCCGCAGCCCGAGTCCCTGAAGGCCCGACAATCCGCCAGGCCTCCCATTCAAGATCGAGTGAATCGAGAAACGCGGGGCTGCAAAACACCGACCCCTGCGGCGACGCCGCGACGAAGCGGTCCCAGGAGGAACGATCATCCCATCGTTCGGCGGTGGCCGCGGCCGGGATCGTCGTCGGATTGCTCATCGGTAGACGAACACCGCAACGTCGCACCGCTCGTAATGATGTGCCATCCGGACCTTCCAGCTGAGGCGGCGGATCACAAAATCGAGCACCCGCGCCGGATCGTGATAGGCCAGTGCACCGTCGGCGAAGTTGACATGGGTCGACAGAAAGTTGAACGCCAGGCCGACAGTCGCATGCTCCCACGCGCCGACGACCAGACGCTCGAGGAACTCGGTTGAGTCCGGCGCGGCATTGTTGAACAGGGCCGACATCAGGACGTAGTCGTACCGGTTCGTCAACCGTTCGTGCAGCAGGTCGGCCACCCGGAACCGAACCTCCGGGTATTTCCCGGAAGCACAGGCCACCATCTCGGGGACCACGTCGACTCCCTCGTATCGAGCGGCCGGATAGGCCTCCCGCAGGAAGGGATACAGATCGCCGAGTCCGGACCCGACATCGAGAACGGACCGATCGGTCAGGTCCCCGATCTCGAGCAGTTTGCCAAACCGGAAGTGCTGCCCTTCCCGGCTCATCTGGGTCGCGAGCGCGGCGTCACCGTGGGTGGCGAACTGGGCTCGATAGTGGTCCCGCAGGGCCGCGGCGCTCATCGCGCCACCATCGGCCGGGCGGCGGATACCAGAATCTTGTCGAACGCGGCGACGACATCGTCGAGGTCCGCTTCGGTGATCCCGGCCTGGCAGAACGAGAAGTAGAGCAACTCATCCTCATGCATCCGTTCGGCCACCGGACACAGGCCGTCGGGATAGGTCACCGGAGCCCGGCCGGGTTGCACGAAGGGGAAACCATGCCGCCCGAGCGCAATGCCGCGCTGGTACATCGGCAGCCGGTAGAGCGGCTCCACGTAGCCGACGTTCACCGGAATTCCCTCGGCGCGAAGGGCCTCGGCGAACCGGCCACGGGACAGACCCGCGCGGCCCGCGTCGTACTTGAAGGCGTAGACGTAGTAGCCATGCCGGACCCCCGACCGGACCACGGGCGGCGTGATACCCGGCATCTCGCGGAGTCGTTCGGTCAGGTAGTCCGCCGCCTCGATCCGCGGGATGAGCAGGCGATCGAGCTTCTTCAACTGTTCGAGGGCAATGGCCGCCTCGATCTCGGTCATCCGATAGTTGAAGCCGACCAGATCGACGATGTCGTCGTCGCCCTTTGCCTTCACCACCGCTTCGCCGTGATTGCGGATCAGCTGCAGACGGTCCGCCAGGCAATCGTCGTCGGTGACCGCGACCCCGCCCTCACCGCTGTGGATCGTCTTGTGGTAGTTGAGGCTGAACACACCGATGTCCGCCAGCGTTCCGGCGAATCGGTCGCCCGATTTGGCGCCTGGCGCCTGGGCGCTGTCCTCGATCAGCACGATCGGCCGGGACCCGGTGGCGGCCCGGATCCCGGCCCAATCGGCGGGGTGACCGAACAGATCAACACCGATGATGGCGCGGGTTCGCTCGGTGATGCAGGCCCGAACCGACTGGGGATCGAGACAGAACGTCTCGGGATCGATGTCGGCGAACACCGGCACCGCGCCGTAGACGACCGCTGCGGTGGCCGACGCGCTCATGGTATAGGGCGAGACGATCACCTCGTCGCCCGGTCCAACCCCGGCCGCACCGACGGCCGCGTAGAGTCCCGATGTGGCCGAGTTGACCGAGACCGCGTGGCGGGCGCCGAAATAGTCCGCCCAGGCGGCCTCGAGTGCCCGGACCCTCGGTCCGCCGAGAAAATCGGGCCCCCAGGCCCCAACGAACTGGGACAACACGCCGCTGTCCAGGACGGCCAGCACAGCCCGGCGCTCTTCATCGCCGATGGTGTTGTAGGTCGGAAAAGGGCGCCGCCGTACCGGCGTTCCACCCTCGATCGCCAGTGTCATCACTTCACCTCCGACATGGAGCTGGTCCCGATTTCAACGATCGCCTCGAGCAACCGGATGGTCGCCCCTTCGGCACTGGCACGCATCCGCTGCAGCGCGCGGCTCGATCCGACATGGGCCGAATTCGCCAGGGCGCGATATAGGGTCGGAGCCACGTCCTCGACGGTGAATGCTCCCTGGGTGATCCCGAGCCGATTCCCCGGCAGCTGGTCGGGGCCATCGAGACCAGGCTGGACACTCACGACCCTGGCGCCGAGCAGCGCAGCCTGCATGAGCACGGCACTGGTCATCCCGGTCACCAGGTCGCTGGAGAGCGCCCAGGCGAGAGCCTCTTCGCCGGCCGCGAGCCGGACCTGGACCCGGGAACTCGACGGGGGCAGCGTCAGATCACCCTGCCTCGGGTGCGGCCTCACCGCGAGCACGATCG
>JAYUZK010000257.1:0-3050 GCA_043751835.1 Gemmatimonadota bacterium
ATTCCGGAAGGAGCCGGTTTTCGGCTTCGAGGTCCCGACCGCCGTGCCCGGGGTGCCGAGCGAGGTGCTCGATCCCCGCGCCACCTGGAAGGATCCCAAGGCATACGACGCGCAAGCCGCCAAGCTCGCCAACATGTTCCGGCAGAACTTCAAGGCCTTCGCCTCAGAGGTTCCCGCCGCAGTCACTACCGCCGGACCGGTCTGAGGCGTTGCCCCCCACCTTCGAAATCATTCGCGACCCGCTCTGGGACAACATTCAAGTCGACCAGAGCGGGATGGCGGTTCTCGATACCCCGCCGATGCAGCGGCTCCGGTATGTTCGCCAGCTGGGGCATGCCTTTCTGGTCTATCCTGGCGCCACCAACACCCGGTTCGAACACGCTCTTGGCGCGTATCATCTCACCGGCCGGGCCCTCGCGATCCTCGCGCAGCAAGACGAACTCAGTCGGGTGTCCGAGCTCGACCAGCAGGCGGTGCGCTTCGCCGCGATGCTCCACGACATCGGTCACTATCCCTTTTCGCACGGGCTCGAGGAAGCCGGGTTTCCGCACCACGAGGGGCTCGGGGTCGCCAGGCTCTCGACCGGTCCGCTGGGTGAGGTACTCCGCCGTCTGGGCGGTGACGCCCTGATCGAGGCGATCGGCGATCTGATTCAGGGGCGGAGCCGGAACCCCCTTCAGGGCCTGATCTCCGGCACCCTCGACCTCGACAAGATCGACTACCTGAGCCGCGACGCCCGGGCCTGCGGGGTTCCCTATGGCGCCCTCGACGTCGACCGCCTCCTGTCGTCCCTGACCCTGGTCGAGACCGCCGGCGGATCCGCGGAGGTGGGGATTCTGGAAAAAGGGGTGAGCTCGCTCGAGAGCCTGCTGTTCGCCAAGTATCAGATGTACCGAAACGTCTATTGGCACCATGCAGTGCGCTCGGCGACCTGCATGTTCAAGCGGGCGGTGCGTTCGGTCGCGGCATCGGGGCGGCTGTCCCGGGAGGAGATCGCCAACGCCACCGACGGGGCCCTGGTCGAGCGTCTGCTCGCGCTCGACACCACCGGGTTGAGCCGAGCCGTTCACGAGCGCCGCCTCTACAAACGGGCTCTCGATCTTCCGGCGAGTGAAGTGGCGGGCGGAGGCGAGTGGATGGAGGAGGATCCTGGGCTGGTTGAGCAGGTCGAAGATATTCTTGCCGCCGAGGCGGGCCTCGGCCAGTCCGAGTTGCTCCTCGACTTCCCGTCCCGCCGGACCATGCTGGCCGTGGACATCGCGCTCTCGACTCGGGACGGCCGGGTCGAGCGAATGACCGAGGAGGGACGAGCCGGCCACCTGGGCCTCCCGAGGATCGGCGCCGAACTCTATCGAAGCGCCCGCCGCCTTCGCGTCTTCACCGCCCGGCCACCCGCTCGTCCTCTGGACCGGGTGGTCGATCTGATGGCGCTGTCGGCGGACGACGTCAGGGTCAGGTTCCGCCCCTGACTAGGCAGGATCGACTTCGTCCACCCGGACGACGATCGCGGTGATGTTGTCCAGCCCGCCGCGGCGATTGGCCTCCGCGATCATCCGGCTGACACCGATCTCCGGCGCCGGCTCGGCGGAGAGAATCCGGCCGAGCTGATCGTCCTCCAGCATGCCGGTCAGGCCGTCCGATGCCACCAGCAGCACGTCCCCCCGTTCGAGATCCCCGAAATAGACGTCGGGCACCACATCCTCATTGGCGCCGACACAGCGGGTAATGACGTTGCTGTACGGATGCGTCCGGGCCTGCTCCTGCGTCAGCAGCCCGGCGTCGACCTGTTCCTGGACGTAGCTGTGGTCCTTGGTAATCTGCACCAGCTTGCCGCCCCGGAGCAGGTAGGCTCGGCTGTCACCGACCTGGCCGATCAGATAGCGTTTGGATGTCAGGACCAGCACGGTAATGGTGGTGCCCATCCCCCGCTTGTCGACCTCAGAGAGGGTCCGTTCGTAGATCGCCTGATTGGCATTGCGGATCGATCCGCGAAGCCGGTCGAACGCTTCGGCATCCGAGAGTCCCTTGAAGGTGCCGACTTCGCGGGCAATGATCTCGACGGCCATTTCGCTGGCGACCTCACCCGCCGCGTGCCCGCCCATCCCATCCGCGACGATGAACAGACCGCGGCGGAAATCGAGGAGGAAGCTGTCCTCGTTCCCAGTCCGGACCACTCCGACGTGGGTGTCGCCGGCACACGAAATCAGCATCGGCTAGACCAGGAAGATCAGGGCGGCGAGGGCGGCGAGAAGCATCAGAATCGCCAACGGGAGAAGGAAGGTGACGCGAGGCCGCATTGCCCTTCCGGTATCGAGAATGATCGCGGGCGCGGCAGATTTCGGCGGCTCGGCCGGCTCCCGGACGCCCAGGGGGGCCACCGGCGCCGGTTCGTCATGGGGCTCGAACGACACCGCGACGACGCCAAGTTCAATGGTAGCCCCGGGCGAAAGGGGGACTTCTTCGGTAACCCGGATCCCATCGACCGTGGTTCCGTTGGTGGAACCGAGGTCCTCGAGGGTCCAGACCCCCTCGGTGAGGACTAGGCGCGCATGAGTCGCACTGACGCTCGGATCGTCGATCCGGACTTCGTTCGACTCGGCCCTGCCGAACGTCGCAATCGGGGATCGGATGGCGAAACGGACCCCCTTGGCAACTCCCCGTTTGATCCGAACCGTCGCCAGTGAACGGGCGACCGGCACCGGCGCAATGACAAGCCCGAGCGACGGAACACCCACGAGCGTGTTATTGAGTCGGTGTGCCGGGCTTGGCGCAAGTCCGGCGCCGGGGTAGTAGCGGAATTCCTCCGAGCAGATCCGGATCACATCGAGCGGTTTGAGCGGCTGACGGCCGTCGATTCGGGCGCCATTGACGAACGTTCCGTTTGCCGACCAGTCGATCAGCACGTCGCCATCGGGCCGGGTGACCACCTCCGCGTGCCGACGCGAGGCGTCCGGGGATCCCAGGACAACCTGTGCCTCGACGTCGCGACCCAGCACGAAGGGGACCACGACGATGGGATAACTGCGCCCGTCGTTCAGGCTCACCAGCCG
>JAYUZK010000258.1:0-8299 GCA_043751835.1 Gemmatimonadota bacterium
ATTGGCATCGGCAAGCGGACCGTGCTGGTGGTGCTCGACGCGCTCCAGGATCCCGGAAACGTTGGCACGATCGTCCGCACCGCGGCGAGTCTGGGCGCCGCAGGGGTTCTGGCGCTCCCGGGGACGGCAGAACTCACCAACCCGAAGACGTTGCGGGCCTCGATGGGCGCGCTGTTCCGCCTCCCGACGCTCGCGACGACCGAAGAGCTGCTTCGCCCCTGGCTCGAGATCCACAAGGTGACGGTCGCCGCCACCGCGATGGATGGCCGCCCGTTCGATCCCGCGGCATTGCCCCATCCCGTGGCGCTGGTGCTCGGCAACGAGGGATCCGGTCTGGCGAGTGCGCTCGGTCGCGAGGCCCAACTCAAGCTCTCGATTCCGCTGGCGACGGGTGCGGAATCGCTCAACGTGGCCGTGGCGGCCGGAATCTTCCTCCATGGAGCCTGCCGTGTCCGATAGCGGATGGGTGACGCTCGTGGCTGGGGTCTTCGGCTCCCTGATCGGCAGTTTCCTCAACGTCTGCATCGTCCGGTGGCCGGCGGAGCAATCGGTGGTTCGGCCCCGGTCGCGATGTCCGAAGTGCGGCTATCAGATCACCTGGTACGACAACGTTCCCGTCGTGTCGTGGCTCCTCCTCGGCGGCAAATGCCGCTCGTGCCGGACCCCGATCGGCGCCCTCTACCCGGTGATCGAACTGGCCACGGCGCTGCTGTGGGCCTGGATGGTCTGGCGGTTCGGGCTCACCCTCGAGGCCGCGAAGGGGGCGCTCTTCTGCACCATTCTCCTGGGCATCGCCATGACCGACGCCCGAGAGTATCTGATCCCGGATGAGTTCACCTGGGGAGGCCTGGTGATCGGACTCGGTTTCGCAGCCGCGGGTGGCCTGTCGGCTCTGCTCACCGCGGCCCTCGGCGCCGCGGTCGGGTTTACCCTGCTCTGGGCGGTCGGGGCGCTGGGCACCTGGGCCTTCAAGGAAGAGGCCATGGGTGGCGGCGACATCAAGATGATGGCCATGGTCGGCGCTTTCGTCGGCTGGCAGGGCGTCCTCCTGACGATCTTCCTCGGCGCCCTGGCCGGCACAGTGATTTTCCTGCCGCTCTCCCTGATGGGAAAGAAGAGACTGGTTCCGTTCGGTGTCTTCCTCGCCATGGGCGCGGCGCTGACCTACCTGGTGGGCCCGGCCGTGGTCGTTTGGTACAAGAGTTTTGTCGGGATGGCTTGATGCGAGTCCTCCTGGCGCTGATCGGATCGTGTCTCGTGGCCGCCTGCCGCGGCCGCGCACCTGCCGCCGCCGATACTGGCCTGGCGGCGACGGTCGACAGCCTCATTCCCAAGGTCGAACAGGCAGTCGGCCTCAAGTTCCGGAACCGGCCCCGCTTTGCCATTCGGACCAAGGCTCAGGTGCAGTTGTATTTGCGGGGCAAGCTCGAGCAGGAGTTCCCGGCGGCCAAGGTCCGCGGGGTGCAGGCAGTCTATCAGCTGCTCGAACTGATTCCCGACACCGTCGATATCAAGTCCCTGCTCCTGCCGCTGTATGCTGAACAGGTCGCCGGTTACTACGATCCCGATTCAACCACGCTCTACACCGTCGAAGGGGCCAAAGAGGAACAACTCCGGCTGGTGCTGGCCCACGAGCTGGTCCATGCGCTGCAGCATGAACAGCTCCCGCTGGAGACCATGCTCAAGGACGTGACCAACTCCGACCGGCTGGCCGCCACCCAAGCCATCCTCGAGGGGCATGCGACGGTCGCGATGCTTGGTGTGGTGATGCCCGACCGGAAGATCCTCGCCGATCCGACGTTCTGGCAGTCCTATCGGGAGCAGGTGAAGGACGCCCAGACCTCGATGCCGGTCTTCCGCACCGCTCCGATCATTCTTCGTGAAGGGTTGATTTTCCCCTATCTGGCCGGCGCCGAATTCATGCGCTGGTGGGCCAGCCAGCCCGGCAAGGGGCCGCTGCCGACCCGTGAGCAGCTCCCGAAATCCAGCGA
Organism: Gemmatimonadota bacterium; assembly: GCA_043751835.1. GTDB lineage: Bacteria > Gemmatimonadota > Gemmatimonadetes > Gemmatimonadales > GWC2-71-9 > SHZU01. The sequence goes on from JAYUZK010000258.1 coordinate 1,992, forward strand.
GCAGATCCTCCATCCGGAACGTTACCTGACCCACGACGAGCCGATCGACGTCGCGTTCGACGAGCCGGCTGTCGGGGTCCTCCACGAGGACACCATGGGGGAACTCGAACTGCAGATCTGGTCCGCCCAGATGCGGCAGGGAGGGCAAGTCCTGTCCGACCTGCCGAATGGTTGGGGTGGGGATCGACTCCGGGTCTACGAGACGCCGAAGGGCCCCGCGTTGGTCCTCTACACCGTGTGGGACGATTCGACTTCGGCGCGTCGCTTTGCCACCATCACGGCCGCACGGTTCGTCGGTCACCGGAAGCCGGGGTACCGCACCACGGCCGATCCGCTGATGATCGGCGGCCGGAGCGCCGTACGGGTCGTCCGAGCTCCAGAGGGCTGGGAACGCTGGGCCAACCTGCCCACCGCGCACATAGCGATTCCCTGAGCGCTGACCCTACTCGATTGTCTTGTGGAATCGCCGGACGGCGAGCGCGACCAGCACGAACGCGAAGCCGACCAGAACCGCCGACTCCCGCCACAGGGCGTCGAGCCCGGCGCCTTTCAGCAGAATCCCTCGCATCGCCCTGAGGAAATAGGTCAGCGGTAGCACAGCGCCGATCCACTGGGCCGGTGCCGGCATCGCCTCACGGGGGAACATGAAGCCCGAAAGCAGAATGTTGGGCAGGATATAGAAGAAGCCGAGTTGCATCGCCTGCGCCTGGCTCTTCACGGCCGCCGAGACGAGTAGGCCGACGCCCAGGCTCGCCACGATGAACGGCAGGGCGATCAGATAGAGTTGGCCAAGGCTCCCGATGATCGGGACGTTGAACAGCACCCGGCCGATCAGCAGGATCACCGTGATCTGAACGTAGCCGATCATGAGGAACGGGACGATCTTGCCCATCATCAGGCCGGTCTTGCTGATCGGAGTCACGATCAGCTGTTCCAGGGTCCCCCGCTCTCGCTCCCGCACCACGGCGATACTTGCGATGATCACCATGGTTATCGATAGGATGACCCCGATGATTCCGGGCACGATGTACACGGCACTTCGAAGGCCCGGGTTGTACCAGGGGCGGACCCGGATCTCGATGCTGCTCGTTCCGGATCCGGCCGCAAGTCGTCGCGATTCGATCGCCCCGATTTGCCCTCCGGCCGCCATCGCGGCCGCGGCCGAAAGCGGATCGGCGGCATCGACGATCACCTGGGCCGTTGCCTGACGGCGGCGCTTGAGGTCTCGGGCAAAGTCGGGCGGGATGACCAGCGCCGCGTGCGCCCGGCCGCTCTTGATCAGCCGGGCGATCTCGCCCGGGCTCGTCACCTCGGCGGTGATGTCGAAGTTGCCAGTGTTCTCGAGCGCCGTGACCAGCGACCGGCTTTGCTCCGTGTGGCTCTCGTCGAGAATGACCGTGGGCAGGTGCCGGACTTCGGTTTGGATCGCATAGCCGAACAATGCGATCTGGACCATCGGAATCCCGATCATCATGGCCAGCGTGAAACGGTCCCGTCGAAGCTGGACGAACTCCTTCCAGATCATCGACCACAGCGGCCACCGGGCCAGCAGCGCCAGGCGCTTCACTATCAGGTCCTCTCAGGCGCGGGCATCGGCTTCGTCCCGGCGCTGGAGTTCGATGAAGACGTCCTCGATGGTGGCCATGCCGAACCGGGTCGTGATCTCCTTCGGCGTGCCGACCCCGATCAGGTGGCCGCGGGACAGGAACGCGAGGCGTTCGCAGCGCTCGGCTTCGTCCATGTAGTGGGTCGTGACGACGATGGTCATGCCCTGGTTGGCATGCTCTCGGATCATCTCCCAGAATAGCCGGCGGGAGGCGGGATCGACCCCGGCCGTCGGCTCGTCCAGGAAGACGAGGTCGGGGCGGTGTACCGTGGCGCAGGCGAGGGCAAGCCGCTGCTTCCATCCGCCGGAGAGCGTACCGGCCAGCTGGCCGGACCGCTCCCCCAGTCGGTATCGCGTGAACTGCTCCGCGATCCGGTCGCTACGTTCCCGGCCGATCAGGCCGTACAGACCGCCGTAGAATCGTATGTTCTCTTCGATAGTCAGGTCTTCGTAGAACCCGAACCGCTGAGACATGTAACCGATCCGCTGCCGCACCCGCTCCGGCGACTGCACGACGTCCACGCCGGCGACGGTCGCCCGGCCCGACGTGGGCCGAAGCAGGCCGGTGAGCATCCGGATCGTCGTCGTCTTGCCGCAGCCGTTCGGACCCAGTAACCCAAAGACTTCGCCCCGCTTGACCTGGAGGTCGAGATCGGCCACCGCGACCAGGGGGCCGAAACTCTTGGAAAGCCCCACGGTCTCGATCCCGAATTCATCGGCGGATGCCATCACGCTATTTCCCGAAACGCACGCTGACCCAGAGCCCGGGATGAATCCGGGTGCCCGGTGCCGTGAATTCCAGCTTGACTCCGAAGAGCAGGTCGGCCCGTTCCTTCTCGGTCAGCGCCACGCGCGGCGTGAACTCGGCCTTGGTGTTGATGGCGACCACCCGGGCGGTGCCTAACGGCTGGTCGGTGCCGTCCACCATCACCGAAGCCGAATCGCCGATGACAATGCCGGCGAGCCGAGTTGCGGGAACGAAGACCCGGACGTACGGGCGGCTGATCTCGCCCAGGGTGAGTGGTGCGGCCCCGGGTGCCAGCCATTCACCGGGCTCCGCCTGCCGGGTGAGAATCCGCCCAGCCACGGGCGCCGTGAGCACCAGGTCGGTGGCACGGGCCTCCACCATGCCCAGAGCCGCGGTCGCATTGGCCAACTCGGCCCGGGCGCCGGTGAGTCGGTCCCGCCGGGTTCCTGCCTTGAGCATCGCCAGCGATTCCTCGGCGCCCCGCCTCCGTTCCTGGGCGATCCGGGCCGCTGTCTCGATCTGATCGAGTTGCTGCTTCGACACCACCTGCTTGGCGTAGAGCGACCGGAGCCGCTCCTGGTCGGTGGCCGCTCGTTCGGCCTCGGCCCGGGCAGCTTCGAGTTCGGCGGTGGCGCGGCGGAGTTCCTCCGGCCGTGCCCCGACCTCGAGATCGCGCAAATTGGCCCGCGCCATCGCGACCCGAGCCCGCTGGGCCGCGAGCGAACTCGGCAGGTCGGCTTGGGTCAGCAGGGCGACCGTGTCGCCGGCTTTGACGTCAGTGCCCTCGTCGGCAAGGATGGCCAGGATTCGGGCGGCCACCGGCGCGGCGAGGTCGATCTCGGGCACTTCGACGGTGCCGCGCGCCAGTCCTCCGTCCTCCGGCCGTCCGCCGCAGCCGAGCATCGCCAGAACCGTGACCCAGCCGATCCGTTTCATCGTCCAGATTCCTTCCGTTTGCGTCGCTGGGGCTACGGCACCAATGCCTGGGGCTTCGGCTCGATCCGCACGATGAACAGCCCGCCGTTGATGTCATTCACGTACGCCAGGTTGTTCTTCACCACGACGCCCCAGGTCATCGTGAAGTTGGGCACAAACCCGTCCGGCGACGAAACCTGCGCGTGCGCGATCTCCCGGCCCTGCGCCCGAAGGTCGCCCTTGAGCTGGCCCGAAATGTCGAACGCCCGAAACCCGGCGTTGTAGGCCCCCATGTAGAGCGTGTCGCCGGCGACCCAGAGATTGTGCACGCCGCCGAATTCCGGCTCGTACCACGCCACCGACTTCGGCTTCATGATGTCGCTCACGTCGACGACCTGGAGCCGGCCATAGGCCCGCCCGGTCTTGGAGGCAAGGTCCTGGATGCCGAACACTTCGTCCGCGATGAATACGTAGTTCCCGTGCCGCCACGCGCTGTGGGTCCCTCGGACATATCCGGTTCCACCGGTGATTTCGGTGTCCCGGTATAGCGACGCCAGATCGTACTTGAACTGGGATACCAGCTGTGGCCGGTCCGGCGTGCCGCCCTTGATGCCGTTCCCCACGTCCAGAATGATCAGTCCGTCGTTCCAGTAACTCCCGTACAGGAGCCCGTCCTGGACGTCGATGTCGTGGATGTAGCGGCCGGCCTCGACTCGGGTGTCGGTGTGCCAGCTTCCGGCCCGCTTGGGATGCGCCGGATCGTTGATGTCCACGACGTCGACCGAGCCGGTCCCGTCATTGGTCAGGAACACGTGGGTGCCGTACTTGGGGTCCGTGTAGACGAACGCCGAGTGGACCCCCGCGGTCACCCCGTCAGTGAAGTCGGCGACTTTCTTCGGGTGGAGCGGATCTTCGAGGGTGCAGATCACGATTCCGTTCTTGCGGTTCGAGGCCCCCTCACGCGTAAAGACCAGGACCTTCCCGTCCGCCGTCGTCATGATGTCGTTCAGGACCCGAAGGTCATCCTGGATCGAATCGACGATGGCAGGCTTGGTTGGGTCGCTGATGTCGATCGTGTAAAGGCGGTCCCCTCCGCCGGTGGTCCCGAGGTACGCCACCTTGCCGTTCGGGTGAATCCAGAGCTCGGACGTCTCGAACTTGGTCCGGACGATCTGGCCCACCACCGTGGTCTTCCGGCGGACGTCCCGCGGGGTGACCGTCACGGCGGCTGCGGCGCTTTGGTTCCCCAGGCTTCCCGTCACCAGGTATTGGCCGCCCTGATACCCCACGAAAACCCCGTCGTCGCCCAGTTCGCCATGCCCCGGCGAGAACGACCAGGTCGGGGTCACCCCATCGATCACCCGGCCGGCCCGATCCTTCGCCACGGCAGTGAACCGGACCACATCACCGGTTCGTACCGTCGAGTTGTCCGGGGTCACCGTGATTGACGCCGGAGTCGGCACAACCGCGACGGCAAAGGCGGCCCGGGCCCGCCCTGCCATTGCTGTAATGGTCGCGTTGCCTGACGCCGATCCCGCCAGGATGCCGGCCGGGCCGATCGACGCCACCCCGGGTGCCGAACTCGTCCAGACCACCGTGCCGCCCGTCGAGTCGCCGAACGCCGTCGTGAGGAAGGTCCCCAGCCGCAGCCGTTGCCCGACGACGATCTTCGCCGGCGTCGGGGTGATGGCAATTGTGGCCGCGGGACCTGCCACGACCGTGATTTCGATCCGCTCGGTAACCGGTCGAGCTCCCGGCACGCTCGCAATGGCGACGATCGGAAGCACTCCGGCGGAGACCGTGCTCACCAGACCCGTCGAGTCGACTGCTCCGGCGTTCGCGAAGCCCGCCGCCACGAAACGGATCTGCGCCCCCGGGATGACGGCGCCGTTGCGGTCCAGTGCGTTGGCCCTGAGGCGCAGCGTGTCATGGGCCACCACGACGGGTTGTTTCGGTGTCAATCGCACCGACGCGATCGGGCTTGCGGGGCTCGGAGTCTGCAGCAGGGCAAACGCCACCATGAGGAACGGCATCAAGTCACCTCGGTGTGAACCATGTTTATCGTCCAGGGACTACCGCGCGCCACGCGGACACTTCGGCTGCTAGAAAGTATCCCAAAGGATACAGCGTTGGGTGGTCCAGATTGGCCAGGTTCCCGCGAACTGATGCCGGCGGGGTCGAAAACGGCGACCCCCCGCCATTCGACTGTTCGAACATGGCAGCATAGTAGCGGAACGATGCTTCCGACAACGCGACTTGGCGCATCAGGGCCCGGTCGCCGGCGTCGACGACCTCTTCGTCGAATGGCTGGTAGCCGATCACCAACCCGCCATCATAAAACCGGTCTTCACTGATGACCCTGAACCGGTTCCCGCCGTCACGCGACAGTCGAAGAGTATCGTTCACGACCAGCTCCCACAAATAGTAGTTGCCCTTCCCGAGCGGATCGGCGTAGTCGATGACCGCGCGGAAACCGGAATCCTTGACCGCCACCGCCTTGGCTTTGTAAACGAAGTACAGCGAGTCAATCGGACTCACCGACCGAGCGCCAAGTCGTACCCGGCAGGCTGGTCGTTCTTGTATCGATAGATCGTCGCCTCACCGAGCCGTCGGAACCCCGCCAGGCGGACGCCGTAGCGGATCGAGAGCCAGGGAGTCAGTTCGATTTCGTGACTGGCGTGGATCGCTGGGGCAATTCCGTGTCTGAGCTGGAGATCGAGCGGCACCACCGGTGAATTGCCGACCGGGCGAATGCTGCCTGGCCTGAGCTCCGGCCGTGGCGTCACATCCCTTTCGCCGATGCCGCCGGGACCCGGACCAGGAGGACCGGAATCGACGTGGCATGGCGGACCCCATTGGCCACGCTGCCATAGACCACGTCGCCGATCAGTTTGTGCCCATGTGTCGCCATGGCGATGAGATCGCAACCTTCCCGTTCGGCCGCGGCGACGATCTCCGCGGCGGGATCACCGCTTGCCAACAAGGATTCGGCTTCGAGTCCGTCCTTCCGCAGGTCGGCGGCGACGCTCTCGATGTAGC
>JAYUZK010000259.1:0-7297 GCA_043751835.1 Gemmatimonadota bacterium
TGGCTGGTCCGCGGGATCGTCGGGGGTGATCTCGGCGCGGATCCTGTCAAAACGCTGACGCACACCACCGGGCTCTCCGCGCTGACGATCCTGCTGGTCACCCTCGGCGTAACCCCGTTGCGGGGCCTCCTCGATCGGCCGGCCCTGGTGCTGCTCCGCCGCCCCTTGGGCCTGTTCGTCTGGTATTACGCCGTGGTGCACTTTCTGATCTATGCCGTGTTCGACCACCAGGTGTCCGTCACCGAGATCTCCGAAGACGTGGCCAAGCACCCGTGGGTGTTGGTCGGGTTTTCCGCGTTGGTCCTGCTGACGACATTGGCGGTTACCTCGCCGGCCGCGATGGTGCGGCGGCTCGGCGCCCGCCGGTGGCGTCGGCTTCATCGGCTGGTCTATCCGGCGGCGGTCCTGGTCGTCCTCCACTTCCTTTGGCTGGTGAAGAAGGACGTGAGCGAGCCGGTCCGGTACGGCGTCATCCTCGGGGTTCTCCTACTCGCCCGGGTGATTCCGGCCCTGTCCCGGCTCAGGGCCACCGCCGGGAGCCCTGCCGAAGCACCCTAGGGCACCCGGCAGCCCGGTTGCGGAGCCCTCGGGAGCTTACTAGCTTCTGCGCTTGGCATGCCCTCCACCAGCAGGATCCTCGACGAACGAGCAATGGGCCGTGCGCTCGCCCGCATGGCGAGTGAAATCGTTGAGCGGTCCCAGGGCACGGAAGGCCTCGTTCTCGTCGGGATCCAGCGGCGGGGGGTCGAACTCGCTCAGCGCCTCGCCGAGCTGATTCAGAGATCCGAGGGCCCCGCCGTTCCTCTCGGCAAGCTCGACATCACCCTCTATCGCGACGACCTCCAGTCGATCGGCCCCCGGCCGGTCGTCGGCGAAACCAGTCTCCCGGGCGATCTCGATGGCCGAACCGTCGTCATCGTCGACGACGTGCTCTATACTGGCCGAACCATCCGGGCGGCGCTCGACGAACTGACCGATTTCGGGCGGCCGCGGCGGATCCTCCTCTGCGTGCTGATCGATCGAGGCGGACGGGAACTTCCCATCCAGGCCGACGTGGTCGGCGCCGTCGTCACCACCGCCCCGGGCGACCGGGTTGACGTCCTGGTCCGCGAACGAGACGGCGAGGATGCCGCCAATCTGGTGCGGGCATGACGACGGCGCTCGGGAAGGATTTGATCGGCCTCGAAGGCCTGACCGCTGAGCAGATCACCGGGATCCTCGATACGGCGGAGCCGTTCAAGGAAGTCAGCGAGCGGTCGATCAAGAAGGTGCCGGCGCTTCGCGGCAAGACGATCGTCAATCTCTTCTTCGAGGCCTCGACGAGAACCCGAATCTCGTTCGAGTTTGCCGAGAAACGGTTGTCGGCCGACACCGTAAACGTCGCCTTGCAAGGGAGCTCGGTGTCGAAGGGGGAGACCCTCGTCGATACCGCCCGCAACCTTGAGGCGATGCGGATCGACATGGTGGTGATTCGCCACCATTCGAGTGGCGCGGCCCAGTTTCTTGGCGAGCGGATCCGGTCGAACGTCATCAACGCCGGCGACGGGAAGCACGAGCACCCCACGCAGGGCCTGCTCGATCTGCTGACTCTTCGCGACAAATTCGGCCGGATCGCCGGACTCAAAGTGGCCATCTGCGGGGACGTGCTCCACAGCCGGGTGGCCCGGAGCAACATCTGGGGCCTTCTCAAGCTCGGGGCCGAGGTGGCTGTGTGCGGCCCCCCCACGCTGCTTCCGCGCGGCCTGGAGTCGCTTGGCGTCACCGTGATGCACCACATCGAGGATGCCATCGCCTGGGCCGACTCGCTAAACGTGCTCCGCCTCCAACTCGAGCGGATGGAGGGAGGGTTCGTTCCGTCCCTCCGCGAGTACAACAGAATTTTCGGGGTGACCAAGGAACGTCTTGAAAAGGCGCCCCGCGACCTGGTGGTGATGCACCCCGGCCCCATGAACCGGGGTGTCGAGATCGACAGCGATGTGGCCGACGGCCCGCACAGCCTGATTCTCCCGCAGGTCACCAATGGGGTCGCGGTCCGGATGGCCGTACTCTATCTCCTGGCCGGCGGTGCGCCCAATTGGCGGCACCCGACGACTGACGAACGATGAACGCCTTCCTCCTCGCCGGCGGCCGGGTCATCGACCCCTCTCGCCAAACCGATGGCATCGCCGACGTTCTGGTTCGCGACGGCAAGATCGAGGCGATCGGCCGCAACATCCCGGCGCAAGAGGGCGTCCGGCGGATCGACGCGACCGGCAAGGTGGTTGCCCCCGGCTTGATCGACGTCCACGTGCATTTCCGGGAGCCAGGCCAGGAGCACATGGAGACGATCCAGACCGGCGCCACGTCGGCGGTGGCCGGCGGCTTCACCGGCGTCTGCGCCATGCCGAACACTGACCCGGTGATCGACAACCAGGCGGCGGTCGGGTTCGTGGTCCGGCAGGCAATCCGGGCCGGCAAAGCCCGGGTCTACCCGATCGGCTGCGTTTCGCTTGGACAGAAGGGCCAACAGTTGGCCGAGTTTGGCGAGATGGTCGGTGCCGGCGCGGTGGCCGTGAGCGACGACGGCAAGCCCGTCGCCTCGAGTCAGCTGATGCGCACCGCGCTCGAATACGCGAAGGTGTTCGGAATCCCGGTGGCCGATCATTGTGAGGACCCCACGCTGTCGTGCGGTGGGGTTATGCATGAGGGTTTGGTCTCCACCAGGCTGGGCCTCAAGGGGATTCCGTCCGCCGCCGAGGAGATCATGGTCGCGCGGGATATCATCCTGGCGGAACTGACCGGCGGGCACGTTCATCTTTGTCACATGTCCACCCGGGGTTCAGTCGATTTGATCCGCCGGGCCAAGGAAAAGGGCCTGCTGGTCACGGCAGAGGCAACCCCCCATCATTTCAGCCTGACCCACGAACGCTGCCTTGGCTATGACACCAACGCGAAGATGAACCCGCCCCTCCGCGAGCCCGAGGACGTCGAGGCCATCCGCCAAGGGCTCAAAGATGGGACCATCGACTGCATCGCGACGGACCACGCCCCCCATCACTACGACGCCAAGCAGCGCGAGTTCGACGATGCGCCGAACGGAATCGTCGGGCTCGAAACGGCCCTCGGTGTGGCTATCAAGGAGCTGGTCGAACCCGGCCACCTGACCCTGTCGGAGCTGCTCGCCCGGATGAGCACGATCCCCGCTCGGGTGTTCCATCTGCCGGGCGGGACCCTGGCTGTGGGCGCTCCGGGCGACCTGCTGGTGTTCGACCCAGCCCGTCGCTGGAGCGTTCGGGCCGGGGATTTGCATTCCAAGAGTGCCAATAGCCCCTATTTGGGGCAGACACTTGTTGGTCAGTCTGATCTGACCGCAGTCGGTGGACGCATCGTCTTCGAACGAAGTGTCCAAGTTCTCGACGCATAGATTTGCAACGCGTTTCGGGAAAACGACTTCCGTCTTATCTTGAGCGAGGGGCACACCAAATGTCTCGAGCAGGGGAAGTCCGGATGGCGGAAAACGAACACCAGGATCTGAGCGAAGTCGAGACCCTGCTCGGGTCTCGCCAGCAGTTGCATACCTGGCTCGAAAAGCTGGAGGCCGCAGGAAGCAAGACTCCGGCAGGAGTCCGGGAACGGGTCAAGGGGGACTACCAGGGTCGTCTGGCCCAGGTCGTCGACCAGCTTCGGGGGCACTCGGACGTCATCTCGGGGAGCCTGAACGGGCTTCGGGGCCAAAAGGAAGAATTCGAGGCGCTTCGGGCCGAAGAGCAGGAAACCCTCGCCGAAGCCGAGCTTCGGTACTCGGTGGGCGAATACTCGGACGCCGAGTGGCGCCGGGTCGAGGCGGATTGCTCGGGGAAGATTGGGGGGATGGACGACGAGATCGGCCGCCTGTCGACCGAGATCGGGCGGCTCGAAGAGGTGCTGACGCAGATCGCTCCTCCGCCACCGGCGCCTCGGCGGCGGGAGCCGGAATCAGCCGCTCCGCGCGCGCCTGAGCCTCCCGCGGCCATGGCCGTGCCCGAAGAAGTGGCGGCGGTCGAGGCGGCGCCGGCACCGGAGCACATCGAAGCGCCGCGCTTCGTTCCGCGCGGCGGTCTCAAGTCCCGGGAATCCGGACCGGTTCGGACGGTTCAGTTCCCACCGGTTTCATTGAAGGAAAGCGGCCCGGCCGCAGTCCCCGTGGATGAGCTGACCTTCCTCAAATCGATGACCCTCGAGAGCAAGGCGCCGGATCGCTCCAGCGCGAACATCGCCAAGACGCTGAAGTGCGGGGAATGCGGCGCCCTCAACCGACCGACCGAATGGTACTGTGATCGATGCGGCGCGGAATTGGCCGCAGTCTGAGCGGCCCGGGACCGGAAAAGAGCAAGGGGCCGGAGAGATCCGGCCCCTTTCCTGCGATCATGGCGGAGCGCCGCTTGGCTACTTGAGCTTCGAGAGCCGGCTCTTCTGGCGAGCGGCGGCGTTAGGATGGATCATCCGCTTCTGGCCGGCCCGGCTGATGAGTTTCTCGGCGCGGGCGAGGGCAGAGGCCCGGGTTTCCGGGTCAGCCGCCTGACGGACGTTCTTGATGGCATTCCGGAGCTGGCTGCGCTGACCCCGATTGGCTATGGTCCGGGCCTTGGTCTGACGCATCCGCTTCTTGGCTGACTTGATCCTCGGCACTATTCACCTCGAGCAGACGGGGGCAGTTGCCCTTGATAACTAACCCACAACTATAGTCATGAGGCGGGGTTGCCGGCAAGTCCGGGGGCGTTCCCCCCTTCGCCTCAAGGGGCGGACTCGCCATATTGTCGGTTCGGTCGTTCAACGTCCCTTTGCCCACGGGTCTCCCCGCGTTTTCAATGTCAGCAGTTGATTCGGGCCAGGCCTTCGATTCCCCGTCTCCGGTGGCTACGGCCGATCCGGTCGCCCTGACGGCCGGGTCACCGTTCGTCGTCGAACTCGACGGATTTACGGGACCTCTCGACCTGCTCCTCCATCTCCTGAGGGAAGAACAGATCGAGATTGCCGATATCCCGATCGCCCGAATCGCCGACCAGTTCCTTCGGGTGATCCATACGCTGGGCCTGAATCAAGCGGCTGACTACCTCGACATGGCCAGTCGGCTGATTCGCCTCAAAGCCCAGATGCTGTTACCCCGAGGGTCCGACGGCGAGGAATGGGACGATCCGCGGGCGGAACTGGTGCGACGGCTGCTGGAGTACCAGCAGGTCAAGGAAATCGCGCTCTGGATGGCCGATGCGGCCGAACGGCGCTCCGCCAGATTCCCGCGGGGTTACCTCCCGCCGGCCCCGGAACTGCCGCCGCCGCCGCTCACGCTCGACATCCTGGATCTGCTCGCCGCGGTGGAACGGGTGATCGCCGCGATTCTCCATCCGGTGCTGCATCGGGTCGTAGCGCGCCCGCTCAACGTGGAAGGCGCCACCCTCCGGATCCAGACACTCCTCGGCGAGCGGAACGAGATCTCCTGGGCGGAGGCGATCGGCCCGCGGGCGACGATCGTCGATGTGCTGTCCACTCTTCTAGCCATTCTCGAATTGGCCCGCCGCGGGGCGGCCTACGTCTACCAACAATCGGCCTTTGCGCCGGTGGTGATCTCTCGTGAACCCCCTCCTTCAGCTAATTGAGGCCGCGGTCTTCGCGGCCCCCCGGCCGGTCACCGTCGAGGAACTGCAGACGCTCGAACCCGACGCTTCGCTGGACGAAGTCCGCCAGGCGTTGGACCAGTTGCGCGAGCATTACGACTTCGACGGCCACGGGGTCGAACTGGTGGAAATGGCGGGTGGATTTCAGATCCTGAGCCGCCCGGTGTTTGCCGCGGCGATCGAACGCGCCCAGCTCAACACTCGGACGCCTCGACTGTCCGGCGCCATGCTCGAGACGCTGGCAACGATCGCCTACCGGCAGCCGGTTGGCCGGGCGGAAATCGAGGACATCCGGGGCGTGAGCGCGGCCGGTGTGCTTCGAAACCTGCAGGAGCGTGGGCTGATCGAGGTGGTCGGGCGGAGCGAGGCACTCGGGCGCCCGCTGCTGTATGGCACGACCCCGATGTTCCTCGAGCTGCTCGGTCTCGCGGATCTCAACAACCTCCCGAGGGTCGAGGAGCTTTCGATCGCCCTCAAGGTCCCGCAGCCGGAACCGAGTTCGGGCGACGACGATGCCGCCGCCTCGGTCGAGGCCGACGGATGACCGTCATGCGGCTCCAACGGGCCCTCGCTCAGGCCGGGGTGGCCTCGCGCCGGCGGGCGGAGGAACTGATCGAGGCCGGGTCGGTGACGATCGACGGCAAAGTGGCGACGATCGGCGCAAAGGTCGATCCCGCCACCCAAGCCATCGCCGTCAAAGGCAAGAAGGTCCGGCCGCTCGCCAGCCGCTGGGTGATGCTCCACAAGCCGTTGGGCGTGATTACCACGGCCGACGATGAGAAGGGCCGGCGGACGGTGTTCGACCTGATTCCGAACCATCGGGGCATGAGCTACGTAGGGCGTCTGGACGTCATGACGACCGGGCTCCTGCTGCTCTCGACCGATGGTGAGGCGATCTACCGGCTTACCCATCCGAAATACCGGATCCCGCGCCGGTACAGCGTGCTGGCGCACGGGATCCCGACCGACCTGTTCGAGTCGAAGGTCAAGGGCGGTGTGGAGGTGGACGGCCGGCCGGTCGTCCCCGTGGCGGTGCGGATCCGACCGGGCAACGAGGGCCGGACGCTGATCGACATCACGCTCGCGGAGGGCCGGAACGCGGTGGTCCGGAAATGGGTCATCGCGTTAGGGGGCAAGGTTGAGCGCCTGGCCCGGCTTTCGTACGGCCCGATCCGCCTCGGTGACCTCAAGCCCGGTGAGTGGCGGCCGCTCGACCCGACCGAGTTGAAAGCCCTGTACCGCGCGATCGACCTGCCGCTGCCCTGACGACCAAATCCGGCCCCGGGATCACTCATGGCTTCAAACGACACTGCTGCGCCGCCTCAGACAGAGATCCTTCGCAAGGCGCTCGACGAAGTCGGGCGCCGGATCGTGGGCCAGCGAGCGATGGTGGAACGGCTCGCCGTCGGCCTGCTCACAGGCGGGCATGTGCTGCTGGAAGGCGTGCCCGGGCTGGCGAAAACGCTGGCGGTCCGGACGCTGGCGGAGACCTTCAAGGCGGCCTTCTCCCGGATCCAGTTCACGCCGGATCTCCTCCCGGCCGACATCGTCGGCACGATGATCTTCGACCAGAGGACCCAGGAGTTCCGGCCGAAACAGGGCCCGCTGTTCGCCAACATCGTGCTGGCCGATGAAATCAACCGGGCGCCGGCCAAGGTGCAGTCGGC
>JAYUZK010000260.1:0-5063 GCA_043751835.1 Gemmatimonadota bacterium
ACTTACGTCCATCCGGGTGGACTGGATTTCCTGGCCGACGACCAGAATCCGTCGATAGACCCCGCTCCGGATGAAGGCGTCGGCGACCGAGAGCGCGTAGACGAATCCAGCGCACTGCATCCGAATGTCGATCGCCGGTATCGGGCCGAGACCGAGGCGGGTCTGGAGATAGACGCCGTTCCCGGGCAGGAAGCGGTCAGGCGAGATCGTGGCGTAGACGATCGCCTCGATCTCACCGGGCTCCATACCGGCCGCATCCAGGGCTTGGCGGCTGGCCTCGAGCCCAAGATCCACGCCGGTTTCACCCGGCGTGATCCACCGGCGCTCCCGAATGCCGGTTCGGGCCCGGATCCATTCATCCGAGGTGTCCATCAACCCGGCCAACTGATCGTTGGTCACTACCCGGCTTGGCACAGCCCGGCCGGTCCCAAGGATGATCGATGTCGGCATAGCGATCCCCCGAAGTGACGCCGAGAGCCTAACGGCGGAACTGGTAGGCGAGCTTGAAGAACAGGCCGTTGTCCTGCCGGACCAGATGCCGGAACGTCAGGGTCGCGTTGCCGTCGAAGCCGGTGCCGTAGCCCAGGAAGGCGACGGTTCCTGGAGACGGCTGGAACGACAGCAGGAAATCGACCCGGAGACGGTTGGTCTGGGACGGCTCGGACGGTACGCCGTCAAAGTAGAGCACTTGCCCGGTTTCGGCACTCCGCAGGGCGTCCCGGCGCTGGGAACGGTATTCGGTGATGACCCGGAAAAAGTAGGTCCGGTTCGGCTGGATCTCGAGCCGGATCCGGGGAATGATGGTGCGGCCGTATTCGCTGCCGTCGCGAGCCCGGGCGATGCGGGAGTAGACCGTGTTGCCCTCGAGCCGGACCCATTGGTACGGCCGGACCTCGATCCCGGCTGAGGCCTGGAACTCACGGGCGCGGGAGGCTTCGGAAAAGAGTCCGACCGTCCGCCGCTGGACCCGTACGTTGATGCTGCCCCACGGCAGGTTCGGTGAACTGGCGTTGGCAGAGACGTCAACCGCATTGGTGAGCCGGGCCGGCCCGACATACGGCACGTAGCCGGTGCCCGACGGGATCATGGCGCCGTCGTAGTAGACCGGATCGAAATCGACGAACCCGCTCCGGAGGCTCGTGCCATAGCTCCAGCCGCCGCGGATCCGGCCGAACGCGCTCAGGCTCTGGTCGCCTTCGCCCGGCCGGGCCCGGCCGAACCTCGAATAGTCCCAGTGCCGGCTTCCACCGCCGAAGAAGGTGATCCCTTCGAACAACGCTCCGCGCGCTCCGAAGAGACTCAGCCGGTTGAACGCCCGGAAGTTGACGTCACCGACCCGAGGCACGAAGCCCAACGCGGCTTCGAACCTGGGATCGACCCCCTCGAACGAATAGTTGAAGCCCCAGGCCCGGCCGGTCCGGTCGAATCCGACCGACCAGACCGGGCCTGACTTGGTCTCACCGTCGAGGCGCTTCCACGAGTGGCCGAAGTTGCCGCTCAGCGCGTAGACCTTGCCGAAGAGAAGCCGGGTATCGGCCTGGACCACGCGACTGAACCCGCCAGCCACCGAGCGGTCGGTGACCGTAAAGCCGGCCAACGAGTTGGAACCAAGGTCGGTTCGGACCCGGGTGACGTTGACGACCGGGTGACGCTTCGTTGCGCCCCCATTGAGTGAGTCCGGATTCTCTTCCTCATCGACCGCCGTGAGGTGCGCGAGGCTCAGACGCCCGAACTTGCCGGTGATCTTTCCCCCGGCCACAGGGGCTCCGATCCTCCGGGTATACACGATCGAGCCGGGACTCTGAAACAGCTCGATGCCTTCGAGAAAGAACGGCCGCCGCTCGGGAAAGAACAGCGCGAACCGTTCGTTGAGGGTCACGGCCCCGGCGTCGGACTCGACCTGGCTGAAGTCGGGATTGACGGTACCGTCGATCGCCAGATTGGTGAAGCCGAACCGGACATTGGCGCCAAACTCGGGCTTGAGTGGTTCGCTGACGAAGACGCCGGCGTCATTCCGGCTGCCCGTGGCGCTGGCCGTGACGAACGGCTGCAGCTCGGTAACCACGCCCCGCTGGATCCCGGTGAGGCCGGTCAGCAACGCCGCCTGCGAGAGAAAGCTGGTCCCGCCCCGGCGCACATCGGACCAGGTGTCCTCGAAGCCGGATCGCTGGGTGACCCGAACGACATTGAACCCCCATGTCAGCGACTTGCCCCCGGCGTACCGGAGGCTCTTGAACGGGATCCGCATCTCGACGACGTAGCCGCTGTCGTCCACAGTGCCCTTCGACGCAAAGAGATAGTCCGGACTCCGGTCAAAGCTCGTCGCGCCGCCCCCACCCCGGCCGCCACCACCGCCCCCGAACCCGAACCCGCCGCCGCCAAACCCTCCCTCGGTCCGGACCCCATCCTCCTGCACCCCGAGGGGATTGGCGCCGAAGACGAAAGCACGGCGCCGATCATTGAAGGTGTCGAGATAGACCAGGACACGATCGTCATCGAAGATCTTGTCGCGATCGGCGAGGGTGGCCCGGATCGATCCTGGTGCCCGGTCGTGGGCGATGATACCGACGTAGAGGGCGCTCGGGCTATACCAGACCAGTACCTCGGTCTGTTGAACGGAAGGCTGGGCATCGACCGGCCGGTACTGATGGAAGCCGGTGAGCCGGGCGGCATGTTGCCAGGCCGGCTCATCGAGCTTGCCGTCGATAGTGACGGTGGTATCGATCCGCGGCGGGCGAACGACCGGGCGCTCGGGCGCACCGGTCGCAGCCTGGAGGGCGAGCGACAGACCTGCGAGGAACATGCGGTACTAGGCTCGGGCCAGCCGCACTACTCGTACCGCAGGGCGTCGATGGTGTTGAGGTTCGCGGCCCGCCGTGCCGGCCACAGGCCGAAGAACAGACCCACGAAGGCGCTGAACACGAAAGCCACGGCCACAGCCGTCGGCGAAATCAGGGTGTTCCAGCCGAGCAGCTTGGACATCGACCGGGCGCTCAGCGCCCCTAACAGCACGCCGAACGTTCCGCCCATCAGACAAAGCACAACGGCCTCGACCAGGAACTGGCTCATGATGTTGAGCTTGGTGGCACCGAGCGCCCGGCGGACGCCGATTTCCCGGGTCCGCTCGGTCACCGACACCAACATGATGTTCATGATCCCGATCCCGCCGACGATCAGCGACACCGCCGCGATGCTGGCAAGCAGGACGCTGAACACCTCGGTCGCCTGCTGCTGGGTGGCCAGGATGTCCTTCTGGTTCCGGATCTGGAAGTCGTTGTCGCCTCCGGGCCGGACCTTATGTTCCCGGCGGAGGATCCGTTCGATGTCCACCATCCCCTGCTCGAGCGGGACGCCGTCCTTCACCTTGAGGCTGACCTGCCGGAGGCGGTCCGTGCCCATCAGGCGGTATCGGGCCGTACTCAGCGGAATCAGGATCTGCTCGTCAGGATTGAAGAACGACATCGCGGCCCCTTTCTTCTCCAGCACGCCGACGATGTCGAACGTCTGGCCGCCGATGCTGATCTGCTGTCTGATCAGTGCCGCGGGATTGACGCCAAGCATGTCCGGGATCGAATTGCCGAGCACGGCGTAGCGCTGGCGTGCCCCGTCATCGCCGATCGTGAACATCGATCCGTTCTGGATGTGAAAATTCTTGACCGGAAGAAAATTGGACGTGGTTCCGACGATACTGACATTGAGATTCTTGTTGCTGTAGCCGACAGTCATATTGCGGCTCAGTTCCGGAACCACATCGGCGATCAGCGTGGCATCTCGCCGGAGCGCGTCGGCGTTGTCCACGGTGAGGCTGACCCTGGTATCCGAGGCCCGCCCGCCAAAGAACGATTGTCCCGGAAAGACCGAGAGGACATTGGCGCCGAGCGCGTTGATCCGGTCTTCGACCGCCTTCTGCGCCCCGGTGCCCAGGGCCACGACCGCGATCACCGCCCCGACTCCGATGATGACCCCGAGCATAGTCAGCGCCGCCCGGAGCTTGTTGGCCCGAATGCTGGAGAAGGCGACCCGGAACGTTTCGCCAATGATCACGGGCGCCTTCCTGTGGTGGGTCGGACGCTCGTCGACGGCGCGCTGGCGGTCGAGGCAGACCGCATGCCCGGCACCGCACCGCCACCCGTCATGTTGGTCATCCGGGTCTTGAACTCTTCCTGTGCCTGCACCAGGCTGGCGCTCGGCAGGACCAGGACCGAATCCGACAGCGTGAGGCCGCTTTCAACTTCACTGAAGTCCAGGTCAGTGAGGCCCGTCTTCACCATCACCGGCACCGCCTGGCCATTCCGCTTGACGAAGACGATATAGTTGCCGCCAAACTGGAAATCGTTGCTGGTCTTCGGCCGACCCGCCCCGCCTCGGCCGCCGCCGAAGTTCTGCATGACTTTCTGCATGGTCTGCTGTTCCTCGGCCGTGAGCGTGCCGCCGGAGAAACGTTTCCGAAAGATCTCGCGCACCTGCGGCTCGGTGACTCCGGGCGGCAGGGAGACCGTCCGGCCGTCGGGGGTGGTCATGGTGGCCCCGGCCGGCTTCGCCGCGAGTTCCACCTTGGCATCGCCGTCCTGCTTGGTGCCGTCCTTGGGTGCGTTCTTGACCGCCAGATCGCGGAGCGAGTCGGCCACCCGCTGGGCCGCGGCCAGCATCGGCTGCAGCTGCTCCGCCGAAATCCCGAGGACCGTCGCGGCGGAACCGACATCCCGCTGGGTCCGGAGGGCCGAGTTCGGCACCGCCAACACGCTGTCGCGGCGGCCGATGCGGAGATTGACATCCGCGTTCATGCCGGGCCTGAGGAGGCCATTGTGATTGTCGATCCGCACCTGTACCGGGAACATCGTGACGTTCTGCTGGGTCTCGGCCAGGGGCTCGATTTTGATTACCTCGCCTTCGAACGGCTGGTTCGGGTAAGCATCCACTGTGACCGTGGCCCTGAGGCCGGGGCGGATCTTGCCAATGTCGGTCTCATCGACCGAGGTCCGGACCTGCACGAGGTTCAGATCGGCCATCTTGAGCAGAATGCTGCCGCCGCCCACGTCGCGGGTCGGCGAAGAGATCACCTG
>JAYUZK010000261.1:0-8730 GCA_043751835.1 Gemmatimonadota bacterium
GTCACCATCCCCAGCACCCGAAGACCGCGGGCCCCGGTTGCCGCCGGCACATTGCCGGGCTGACCGTGGATGGCGAGATAGCCGAGCAGCGCGAAGGCCACCGCCTCCTTGGCATCCCCGGTGAAGCAGACCTCGTCGAAGCGGCGGAGGGTCCGCCCGCCGAGCGCGGCCCCGAGCGACGCCATCACGCCAGGATGATGCGCCCCCCCGCCCGAGACGACCACCTCCGGACGACCCGGCACCCAGCGATCGATCGCTCCGGCAATGCTTCGGGCGGTCAGCTCGACGGCGGTCGCCACGCCGTTGGGTCCGGACACCTCGCGGTGAAGGGCGGCCGCGTAGACGCCACCGAACATTTCCCGCCCGGTGCTCTTTGGCGGCTCGGCCGTGAAGAAGGGCTCGGCCAGTAGTCGGCTTACCACCGAGGCATCGGGAACCCCGCGGGCGGCCAGCCGGCCGTCGACATCGTAGGGCAACGACGGATCCACCAGGCGCGCCACCCCGTCGATGATCGCCATTCCCGGGCCGGTGTCGAAGGCGAACGCGCCCTCGTCGCGGGCCCGTTTCGGCACATAGGTGAGATTCGCCATCCCGCCGATGTTGAGCAGGACCCGTGGATGCTCGGCGCCGAAGAGCAGCACGTCCGCGATCGGCACCAAGGGCGCCCCCTGCCCGCCCGCTGCCAGATCCCGGCCCCGGAAGCCGCTCACCACCCGGACCCCGAACGTTTCGGCCAGGATCGCGGGCTCGCCGAGTTGCCAGGTCACGGCCGGCGGCTCGTGCCAGACGGTCTGCCCATGAAAGGCGATCAGGTCGAGATCGGACGCCTTGCAATGGGCTTTGGCAAGCACTTGCTGCACGGCCTCGACCCCCCAGGCCGCGATCTGAACATGGAGGAGAGCCAAGTCTCGGGTCGTGCCGGCGGTGATGACCCGTTCAATCAGGCGTCGATAGTCGGCGGTATAGGCGACGTGAGCGAAGGCGATCAGGTCGGCATGGGTCGGTCCGTTCAAGCGGACCAGGGCGGCGTCCATCCCGTCGAGCGAGGTACCCGACATGAGGCCGACGGCGAGCGTGGGGCGTTCGGTCATGAGTTCACCACCGGCGGCGGGTTGCCCAGCAGGGCGCGGACGCGATTGTCATGCCGGGCGAGCTGGGCCGTGGCGTCCTCACGGGTCAGTCCGGTCTTCACCATCACGAGAGCGGTGCGGACACTGCCCCCCGCCTTTTCGATCGCCGCCCGAGATTCATCGCGGGTGATCCCGGTTACTTCCATCACGATGCGCTCTCCCCGATCGACCAGTTTCTTGCTCCAGGCCTGGAGATCGACCATCAGGTTGCCGTAGGTCTTGCCGACTCGAATCATGGCCGCCGTGGTGAGGGTGTTGAGCGCGAGCTTGGTGGCCGTGCCGGCCTTCAATCGGGTGGATCCGGTCACCACTTCCGGGCCGGTGGGGAGGAAGATGACCACGTCACATGTGTCGCGAAGCACCTGGGGCGGCTCCGCACAGGCGATCAACACCGTGCCGGCACCGAGCGTCTGGGCGCGCCCGAGGGCCGCGCGCACGAACGGCGTCCCCCCGCTCGCCGCGATGCCAACCACGGTGTCGGCGGCGGTGACACCGTGGGTGTCGATCGCCGCAATGCCAAGGTTAACGTCGTCTTCCGCGCCCTCGGCCGGTTTGACCAGCGCGGCAAGGCCACCGGCAATGATCCCCACCACCATCTCGGGCCTGGTCCCGAACGTTGGCGGGCACTCGGAGGCGTCGAGTACGCCGAGCCGGCCGCTGGTGCCGGCGCCGACGTAGAACAGGCGTCCTCCGGCGCGGAACGATTGTTCGATCAGCGTCACCGCCGCCGCGATTTCCCGCCGCGCCCCGGCCACGATGGCGGGGACCGTGGCGTCTTCCGCGTTGATCAGATCGACGAGGGCCTGGGCATCGGCAAGGTCGATATCCGCCGTGCGAGGATTGCGGCGCTCGGTCAGGCGGACGGGCGGATCGGCGGGCGGGTCCGACGAGTGGGATGGCATTGGGGTTAATTTTGGGGGGTGTACGATCGTCCACGCAACTCCACGAGGTTTTCCGTGAATCGACTGCCCGCGCTTCTCCTGGCGATGGTCACCTTCGTTACCGTGGCCCGGGCCCAGCACCCGGCGCCGAAAGCATGGCCGCTGGCGGATAGCGCGGTCGTGGCCGAAGGAGCCCGGGCGATGGTGGTGTCCGGCAACGTGATCGCGAGCCGGGTGGGACGCGACATCATGGGTCAGGGAGGCAACGCGGTCGACGCAGCCGTCGCGGTCGGGTTCGCGCTCCAAGTGGTCCATCCGGAGGCCGGCAACATCGGCGGGGGCGGCTTCATGTTGATCCGGCTCGCCGACGGGCGGGTGCTGGCGCTGGACTATCGGGAAACCGCGCCGGCCCGCGCCACCCGGCTCATGTACGTCGGGAAGGACGGTAACCCCACTGAGGCGAGCTGGACCGGCCATCTCTCGGTCGGCGTCCCGGGCGCGGTCGCGGGCCTGGCGGAGGCGCACCGCCGGTTCGGCAAGCTCCCGTGGAAGGCGATCCTCGAGCCGGCGATCACGCTCGCCCGCGACGGCTTCGTGGTGGATCAGTATCGGTCCGAGTCGATCCAGGAGGACGCGGTGCGACTGGCCCGTTTCCCGGCCTCCGCCGCGCAGTATCTGCCGGGTGGCAAGGCGCCGGTCGCCGGGTCGGTCTGGACGCAGCCCGACCTGGCCCGGACCCTCGCGGTCATCCGCGACCAGGGCGCGGCCGGGTTCTATCGCGGGCCGATCGCGGATCTGATCGTGGCGGAGA
This sequence comes from Gemmatimonadota bacterium, assembly GCA_043751835.1. Classification (GTDB taxonomy): domain Bacteria; phylum Gemmatimonadota; class Gemmatimonadetes; order Gemmatimonadales; family GWC2-71-9; genus SHZU01. The sequence goes on from JAYUZK010000261.1 coordinate 2,823, forward strand.
TGAAACGCGGGCACGGGCTCATCACCAAACGGGATTTGGCGGGCTACCAGGCCGTGTGGCGGGAGCCGATCGCGTTCACCTACCGGGGGCACACGATCTATTCGATGCCGCCGGCGTCCTCCGGGGGCGTCACCCTGGCCATGATCATGAACACCATGGAGGGCTTCGACCCCCTGCCCGCCTTCGGCACCCCGGAGCTGCTTCATCGGGAGGCGGAGGCGATGCGGCGGGCCTTCATCGAGCGCAATTCGTCGTTAGGCGACCCGGCTTTCGTCAAGAACCCGATTGCCCGGATGACCAGCAAGGCGTACGCGGCCCGGCGCCGGGCGGAGATCGACCTCGGTCATGCGTCGCCCACGCCCTCGGTGGCAAAGGTCCTCAAGGACGGCCCCAGCACCACCCACTATTCGGTGGTCGATGGCGACGGCAACGCGGTCAGCACCACGACGACGCTCAACAACAGTTTCGGGAGCGCGGTCACAGTGCATGGCGGGGGGTTCCTCCTCAACGACGAGATGGACGACTTCACCACCGCGCCGGGCAAGCCCAACAACTACGGGCTGGTGCAGGGGGCGGCCAACGCCATCGTGCCCGGGAAAAGAATGCTCTCGGCGATGACCCCGAGCATCGTGCTGGGGCCCGACAAGCAGCTACTCATGGTGGTGGGCACCCCGGGAGGGCCGACGATCATCACCCAGGTCTATCACGTCATTTCCAACGTGATCGACCACCACATGAGTCTACCCAAGGCAGTCGCGATGCCCCGGCTCCACCACCAGTCGCTTCCCGACGAAATCTTCCTGGAGCGCGACGCCTTCCCGCCCGCGACGGTCCAGGCGCTCGTGGCGATGGGGCACAAGGTGGTACTCCGAGGCTACATGGGCGACGTCGAGGCGATCATCCGGACAGCGCGCGGCTGGCTCGGCGCCAGCGACCCCCGGCGCGGTGGCGGTGGCGCGGGCCTGCCCGCGCCACCCATCCCCTAGCGCGTCAACGCCGACCGGAGCTTGATCAGAATCTTCGCTCCGGCGGCGACGATCACATCGCGATCGGCCGAGTTCACGGCCACCGCGGTGCCGGCGGCGGCCCCGATGACGCCGCCCACGATGGCGCCCTTGCCCTTCCCGCCGAGCACCCGGCCCAGAATGGCGCCAGCCGCGGCGCCGGCGCCGACCTTGGCGACATCGCCGGCCTTGACCCCTCGGCCCTTCAGGGTGTGCACAACCGACGTCGAGACGGCGTCGAGATCGAAGCGGTCACTACCGATCGTCACCTCAGTGGCCTTGAGCGAGACCTTGCCCTCGTCCGATTTGTTCTCGGAGACGGACAGTTCCGTGATCACCAAGGTCACGATCGATCCAGCCGGAATGACCACGTTGCCAGCGGCGTCGGTGACGTCGGCGCTCACGATGGCCTTGATGGCCTGGCCGACCTTGTGGGTGTTGGTGCCGAACGCCACTCCGGCGGAGAGAGCGACCGAGGAACCTGCGGCGGCTTCGTGCTTGGCCGGGGCCGCGGGCGGGGTGGGAGCCGGAGTCGCCGGGGGCGGGGGGGCCGGAGTCGGGGCGGGCCGGGTCACCGGGGGATTCGACTTGGGCGGCGGGGTCGAGGGCTTCGGCCTCGGTGCCGGTGGAGGGGGCGGCGGCGGTGCCAGTGCGGGCGCCGAGGCCGGGACTTCGGCTTTGGTGCGGTCGGCGGGCTTGGGCACATCGTTCAACGCGGCCGACGAATCGACCGGCGCCAGCGACAGATCGCGTCCGGTCGAGTCTTGTGCCGGGGCCCCCGCCCCGTCTTTTTTGCCACACGCCATGGCGGCCAGCACCAGCGCGGTTACCACCAAGTATTTCGTGCCATTCATGGGAATCGCCTCCTGATGCGGGAACTTCAGCCACTGGGCCCTTACGTCCGCAAATATACCGGGACCTACGTTCTGGGGTTTGCGTGCGTCATCGGGTCCAACCTGCTCAACACCCTGGTGCCCAAGTTCATTGGCCAAGGGATCGACGCCCTCTCGGGTGCCGAGCCGGCGGCGGCCGCGCGCCGGGCCGCGCTCTGGCTGGTGGCGAGCGCGGTGGTCGGCGGAGTGCTCCGGTACGGCATGCGCCAACTGCTCAACAATGTCAGCCGCCGGATCGAGTACGACCTTCGGAACGACTTGTTCCAGAAGCTGATGGGCCTGCCGCCCGCGTTTTACGATCGGACGCCCACCGGCGACCTGATGGCCCGCTCCACCAACGATCTCCTCGCGGCCCGGATGGTGGTCGGCCCAGCCTTCATGTACCTGGTCGACACCGGCACCCGGGCCATCATCCTGCTGCCCGTGATGTTCGCCGTCAACCCAACCCTCGCCGCGCTGGCTCTGGTGCCGCTGCTGGCGCTGCCGGCAGTCGAGGGGTACCTCGGCAAGCGAATCCACGAGCGGTCGCTCGCCATTCAGAATCACTTCGGCGAGATGACGGAATTCGTGCGGCAGAACCTGGCCGGGGTCAGGATCGTCCGGGCGTACAATCAGGAGACGCCGGAGCGGGAGGCCTTCGCACGGCTGAACGAGGGATACGCGGCCAAGAACATCCGACTGGCCGGGGCCCAGGCGGCGCTCGACCCGCTGCTTGGCCTCCTTGGCGGCCTCGGGAGCGCCACCGTGCTACTGGTGGGAGGGCGGCTGGTGGTGAACGGCGCCATCACACCGGGTGCCTTCGTGGCGTTCTTCGTCTATCTCTCAATGCTGGTCTGGCCGCTGGTGTTCCTCGGCTGGGCGATCAACCTGGTGTTCCGGGGCACGGCGGCGATGTCGCGGATCAACGCGATCTTCCGGGAGCCGGACTCGATCCGGGACCCCGCCTCGCCACAAACCCTGGCACCGGGTGTCGCGGCCCGGTCGGTACGTTTCGAGGGCGTGTGGTTCCGGTACCCGACCGCACCCGACCGGGACTGGGTCCTGGCCGACGTGTCGTTCAGCATCGAGCCCGGGCGATCGCTCGGCGTGGTCGGCGCAACAGGGGCGGGCAAATCCGCGCTGGTGGAGTTGCTGGCGCGGCTCTATGACCCGGACCAGGGACGGGTCCTGATCGACGGCGTGGACGTCCGGGAACTTCCCGTTGAGATGGTTCGCCGCGCCGTCGGGTTCGTGCCGCAGGAAACGTTTCTGTTCAGTGACACCCTCCGCGCCAACGTCCTGATGGGCGCGGAGGACGACGACCGGCTGGAGCGATCGGCGGACGTGGCTGAGCTCTCGGCGGCGATCGGCCAGCTGCCTAACGGCTATGACACGATACTGGGCGAGCGAGGGATCAACCTGTCCGGCGGCCAGAAGCAGCGGGCGGCGATCGCGAGGGCGCTGGCCCAGGATCCGCCGATCGTGGTGCTGGACGATGCGCTCTCGGCGGTGGATGCGCTGACCGAGGCGCGGATTCTGAGTCAGCTGCGGGGGGCGCTGGTGGGGAAGACGTCGATCGTGGTGTCCCATCGGGCGGCGGCGGTGCGGGACTCGAGTGAGATCCTCGTGCTGGATCAGGGGCGGGTGGTGGAACGGGGGCGGTACGAGGACCTCCTGGTCAGCGGCGGGCGGTTCGCGGAGCTGGTGCGGACTCAGGTGCTGGAGGAGGAGCTGGAGCGGCTGCAGGCCCCGGCGCTGGCCGCGCCCTTGCACCCGTGAGGGGCACTCCACTAGCCTATCGGCGACCCACAGCGCGGATTCCATGCTCACATCGCTCTTGATCGCTCTTTTCGCCGGCCCGGCTCTTCCGCCCGGCCCCGGCGTCTCGCTGGAACTCGCCCGCCACCGTGCCCGGACGATCTCCGACGTCCGGTACGACATTCAGCTCGCGATTCCGGAAACCGGTGGCCCCGTCACCGGCACGGTGACGGTCCGATTCCACCTCGGCGTCCGCGAACCCGTTGCCCTCGACTTCAGGGCCCCGAGCGCGAACGTCCTCGCCGTCCGTGATGCCCACGGTAACAGCGTCATCCCGCTCCTGACCGAAGACCACGTCACGATTCCCGCCACCGCGCTGATCGCCGGCGACAACGAGGTGACCCTCGACTTCACCGCCACCGACGCCGCCCTGAACCGCCGGGGCGACTATCTCTACGCGCTGTTCGTGCCCGATCGCGCCTCGACCGCGTTCCCCTGCTTCGACCAGCCTGACCTCAAGGCCCGATACCACCTCAACCTCACGGTTCCCGTCGGCTGGCGCGCGGTGGCGAACGGCGGCCTCGAGTCGCTCGACAGCGCCGGGGCCACCAAACGCGTGGCGTTCCACGAGACCGCGCCGATCAGCACCTATCTCTTCACTTTCGCGGCAGGCAAGCTGTTCATCGAGGAGGCCGACCGCGACGGCCGCCATTTCACCATGTACCATCGCGAGACCGATTCGGCCAAGGTCGCTCGCAACAAGGACGCGATCTTCGACCTCCACGCCGCGGCCCTTCGCTGGCTCGAGGACTACACCGGCATCAAGTATCCGTTCGAGAAGTTCGATTTCTTCGCGATCCCGGCGTTCCAGTTCGGCGGCATGGAGCACCCCGGCGCCGTCTGGTACAGCGCCGGGGCGCTCTTCCTCGACCCGACCGCCACCCGGAACCAGCTCCTCGGCCGGGCCAGCGTGATCTCCCACGAGACCGCCCACATGTGGTTCGGCGATCTGGTCACGATGCGGTGGTTCAACGACGTCTGGATGAAGGAAGTCTTCGCCAACTTCATGGCCGGGAAGATCGTCGGGCCGTCCTTCCCCGACATCAATCACGACCTTCGCTTCTTTCTCGGCAATCACCCCACCGCGTACGCCGCCGACCGGACCGCCGGGGCCAACCCGATCCGGCAGCCCCTCGAGAACCTCCGCGAGGCAGGCCAACTCTATGGGGCAATCATCTATCAGAAGGCACCGATCGTGATGCGGCAGCTGGAACGGACCATCGGCGAGGACGTGATGCGCCGAGGCCTTCGCGAGTATCTGGCGGGCCACCGGTTCGGGAACGCCACCTGGCCGGACCTGATCTCCATCCTCGACCGGCTGTCACCGGAGGATCTGGCCGCTTGGAGCCAAGTCTGGGTGGGCGAGCCGGGCCGGCCCGTCATCACCACCTCGATCCATGGCAACGTCCTCCGGATCGTGCAGCATGACCCCCGAGGCCGCGGCCTGCTCTGGAGCCAGCGGATCGGCGTCACGTTAGGCGACGGCGACTCGACTCGGCAAATTCAGGTCACGCTGAGGGGCCGCTCCACCAACGTGCCGCTTCACTTCAAGCCCAGGTTCGTGCTCGCCGGCACCGACGGAGTCGGCTACGGCCGATTCGAAATCGATTCGGCGTCCCGTACCGTCCTGATCGGCCGCCTCGCCCGGATTCCCGATCCCGTGGTCCGGAGCGCGGGCTGGCAAACGCTCCAGGAGGAAATGATCGACGCCCGGCTCCCGCCGCGCGAGCTGCTCGGCGCCGCCCTCGCGGCACTGCCGGGCGAAAGCGACGACCTGATCAGTCAGCAGCTTCTCGAAATCATCGGCGGGACCTGCCTGCGGTTCATTCCGGACTCGGCTCGGCAGCGGCTCGCGCCCGAGGTGGAGCGGGTGCTGTGGCGGGAACTCGACCGGGCCGACAAGCCCGGCAGGAAGGGCGCCTTCTTCCAGTCGATCGTCGGCCTGACGCTGACACCGGAGGGCCTGGCGCGCCTGCAGCGGATCTGGCACAAGGACGAGACGCCTGACGGTCTTCCACTCGCCGAGCAGCAGTACACCCAGTTGGCCGAGGCGCTCGCTCTTCGGCGGGTTGCCGGCAGCGAAGGAATCCTCGACGAGGAAGCGCAACGGATCACCAATCCCGATCGGCTGGCGCGGTTCCAGTTCGTTCGGCGGGCCCTTTCCCCCGACGCCGCCGTGCGCGACTCACTGTTCTCGGGTTTCCGCCATTTGAC
>JAYUZK010000262.1:0-4959 GCA_043751835.1 Gemmatimonadota bacterium
GTAGATCAGCGTCATGGCATTGTCGCCCAGTAGACTCCCGATGCCGTGGGCGGCCGTGAGCTCATCGGGCTGCGCCAGCTCATCTCGGCTGGCAAACACCGCCAATCGTCGGAGCACGGTCAGGCGGTGGCGAGCAGAATCCACGACCGCATCGGGCCTCGAACGCTCGAGCCGTCCAGGAGCGGGGCAAACGTTCGCTGGGCCGCGTCGGTGATGGCGAGTGAGGCCGCTGGTTCCAATCGAGCGAGCATCGGGCCAATCGGCGTGCCGGCGAACGCCGCCACCGCCGTCGCGATGCCGCCCGCGAAGACCAGATCGCGGGTCTCGGTCGTGACCGCCACTTTGCGAAAGCCACACTCGCGAGTTCGGTCGACGAGATCGGCCTCGGTCCATCGCGGAAACGGCGTGGCCATCAGGGCGGCGAGGTCGGGCTGACCGGCCTCGAGCAGGGCCTGCTGAAACGCGAAGAACACGGCGCATTCCTCAGGCGGACACCAGACCGTGGCAGCCAGCTTCCCGCCTGGCACCAACACCCGCGCCATTTCGCTGAGCGCCGCCCGCGCATCCGGAAAGAACTGGAGCCCCTGCTGGCAGGTGACCAGGTCGAACGCCTGCCCCGGATAGGGCAACGGCACCGCCGGCGACACGGTGTAGGCGATCGGCGCGTCACCGGTGACGGCGCTGTGGGACTCCGCCTGGGCGATCATCGCCGGGGATGAGTCGCAGGCGGCAATCATGCCGTCGGGCCCGATCCGATGGGCCAGCACCCGGGCCACCGTACCCGGGCCCGTCGCCACGTCGAGGGCGCGGACCCGGATTCCCGGATCGAGCCGGTCGACCAAGGCCTCGGCCCAAGGGCGGAACAGCGGCGGTACCAGGAGTGCGTCGTACCCCCGCGGGACCGCCTGGTCGGTGAACGCGAACTGGTCGGTCAGGGGGTCAGCTCCCGTAGCGGATCAGGTAGTAGATCACGTAGCCCCACGAACACATGCCGTGGAGGATGGCCCACAAGACGGACTTGTTGGCGGACCACGAAATGGTAATGGCGAGGGCGGTCCCGAAGGAGATCCCCGCCTTGGCAAAGTCGCGTCGATCCACGATCCCTCCTCAGGTGATGGGTGGCGGAATGATCGGCACCTGGATGGCCGGCACGTTCCGGGACCGGATCAAGTCATTGAACCGGGCAACGTCGGCGCCGAGGATCCGGTCTACGCGGGCGGCCATGGGTGCCCATGCCTTTTCCAGATCACCGTGGCGGTTCTTCATCCCCTGGGTGACCGGGGCGTCGGTCTGGTCGATCGCCGACTGGAGGTTGGTGTACTGGTCGGCGATTCCGTGCCGGAAGTTGATCACATCCTGGAATGTCTTGGCCTTGGTGCTGATCATCACGGCCTCGATCGAGTCGATCGCCGCCACCAGGCTCTTGCCGGCCGTGGCGATCGAGTCGGACGGTTCTTTGGTGCGGTCGATCAGGGCCTTGAGTTGCTCCCGCACGCCGCGGAGTGTCACCGCCCGGCGATCGATGTCGTCGATCCGATTCCAGATCTTGCCGAGCCACTCCTGCTGGCCGCGGATGTCGGCTTCGGACGGCCGGGTCCGCGGATCCACGACGACGTCGAAGGCCGCGGCCCCCGTGTCGGTCCCGACGGTGAGGCGGGCCTGATAGCGGCCGGGGGCCACCCGGTATCCGCCGGGGCCGCCGCCCTCGCCGGCCAGAATGCCCGGTACCCGCGTCGGGGCCTCACCATCGAGGTCCCAGGTCACCCGGTTGAATCCGGCCTTGACCGTGAGTTTCGACCCTTCACTCGACTTGGCCGTGGAGGAGTAGGTCCGGATCACGGCGCCGGTTGAGCCGAGGATCTCGAGCTTCGAGACCGTGGCGCTGTCGGCCGAGGCCACCAGGAAACTGATCACCGCGCCCGACGGCGGGTTCTTGCCCATTCCGGGCCCGGCGCCATTGCCGCCAAGATTGGACCGGACCGCGGTCCGGGGCTGGAAGAGGTGCAGGGCCGCCCGGGCGTTGTCGTTGGAAATCTCCCGGATCGGCGCGATGTCGTCGAGAATCCAGAAGGCTCGGCCCTCGGTTGAGATCACCAGATCGCCGTGATGAATCCGGATGTCGGTGACCGGCACGTGGGGCAGATTGAGCTGGAGCCGCTGCCATTCGGCGCCATCGTTGTAGGAAACCCAGAAGCCGGCCTCGGTGCCGGCGTAGAGGAGACCGCGATGGGTCGGATCCTCGCGGACGACCCGAACGACCTCGCCATCCGTGAGTCCACCGACCAGGCGGGTCCAGCTGGCGCCGTAGTCGGTGGTCTTGAAGACGTACGGCGCGTTGTCGTTCCACTTGTGACGGCTCACCGCGATGTAGGCCGTCGCCTTATCGAACGGCGATACCTCCACCATGTTGATGAGCGACTCCGGGAGACCCTTCGGCGTCACGTTGGTCCAGGTCTTCCCGCCGTCGCGGGTCAACTGGACCAGTCCGTCGTCGGTGCCGACCCAGATGACACCCTGCTCGTGGGGTGACTCCGCGATGTAGTAAATGGTGCCATAGACCTCGCCGCCGGCGCCTTCGTTGGTGATCGGTCCGCCGCCCAGTCCCTGGTGCGCCTTGTCGTTCCGGGTGAGGTCGGGACTCACCTCGGTCCAGCTCTGGCCCCGGTCGGCCGAGCGGAGCAGCACGTTGGAGCCGTGGTAGATCACGGTGCGATCGTGGGGCGACGTGATGATCGGACTCGACCAGTTCCACCGGTACTTGAGCTGATCGGACGGTTCCGCGAGGCCGAGCATCGGGTTGGCCATGACATTCCGTTCGATCCGGAACTCCTGATCGTACTCGCCGATGATGCCGTGGTAACAGTTGGCGTAGAGATACCGGGGATTGGCCGGATCGAACGCCACGTGGGCGCTTTCACAGCCTCCCGCCTGGTGAAAGGCCTCGTTGGGAATCCCCGGGCCGCTGGTGGCGCTCGGAATGGCCACCGAGGAGTTGTCCTGCTGGCCGCTGTAGAGCCAGTAGGGATAGCGCTCGTCCACGCTGACCCGATAGAACTGGGCGGTGGGCTGGTTCATGTTGGTGGACCACTGGGCTCCGCCGGTAAATGAAATGACCGCGCCGCCGTCGTCGGCCTTGGCGAGGTTCATCGAATTGGCGGGGTTGATCCAGAGGTCGTGATTGTCGCCGTGGGGGTCCGGAAGCGGAGTGAAGCTCTTCCCGGCGTCGATCGACTTGAGTACGGGCGCGTTGATCACATAGACGACATCGGCGTTGCCGGGATCGGCGGTGACCCGGGTGTAATACCAGGCCCGGGCCCGGAGCACCCGGTCGCCGTTGACGAGCTGCCACGTGAGGCCCGCATCATCGGAGCGGTAGAGGCCGCCGTTGTCGGCCTCGATGATGGCCCACACGCGTGAGGGATTCGACGCCGAGACCGCGACGCCGATCTTGCCCATCAGGGCGGGAAGGCCCTTGCCGAGCCGCGACCAGGTGTCACCGCCGTCGGTGGATTTCCAGATCCCGCTCCCGGGGCCGCCGCTCCGGGCATACCATGGGGTGCGCTGGGCATCCCACATGGCCGCGTAGAGAATGCGCGGATTGGTGGGGTCCATGGCCAGGTCGCTGGGCCCGGTGAGCGAATCGCCCTTGAGCTGGAGGCTCCAGGTCTTGCCGCCGTCCTGGCTCCGGAAAATGCCGCGTTCGGGGTTCGGCCCCCACCGGCTGCCCTGGGCGGCCACATAGACCACATCGGCATTCTTCGGGTGAACGATGACCCGGGCGATGGTGCGGCTCTGGGTCAGTCCGACGTGCCGCCAGGTCGTTCCCGCGTCGGTGGACTTGTAGACCCCGTCGCCCCATGACGACGATACGCCGCGAACCGGCGCCTCGCCCATGCCCGCGTAGATCACGTTCGGATCGTCCGGCGCCACCGCGATCGAACCGACCGAGCCCATCTGAATCTGCCCGTCCGCGATCGGCCGCCATGAGGCGCCGGCATCAACGGTCTTCCAGATCCCGCCGCCAGTGGCCCCCATGTAGTAGACCATCGGCTGGCCGGGAACGCCGGCGACCGTGGTGGCGCGGCCACCCCGGAACGGCCCGACGTTACGCCATTCGAGTCCCGCGAGGGCGTTGATGGCTGGGGCCGGCGCTGTCACGGCGACGGGCCGATTGCGTTGGGCCAGGGCGGCGCGGGACGAGATGAGCAAAAGGGCCAGGGCGGCGAGAGCCCTGGCGGCAGCACGGATCGACACGGCGGTTCTCCGGTGAAGGCGGCCCCGCAGTCTCTGCGGGGTTCGCCCCTACCCTACACCGGTCGCCAAGGCTCGGCTAGTGCCCGCCTCAGGCCTGAATCCGCTCCAGCGCCGCCAGCACGCGGCTCAACTCGAGGGTGATGGGTTCCAGATACCGCTCGGCCTGGGTGACCCGCTTGAGGCGGGCATCCGCCTCGGCCAGCGCGACCAGCTTGGCGAGCCATTCGGCGCCAATCAGTCCGCACATGCCCTTGAATGTCTGGGCCACCCGCTGGACCGCGTCGCCATCGGCGTCGGTCACCGCGGCGCGGAGGTCCGCCAAGCGCCTGGGCGCGTCGGCGACGAAGGAGGCGGCCAGCTTCTGCGCCAAGGTCCGGCCGGCACCCTCCTTCGCGGGAGACAATTGTTCCGCGAAGCTGTTGCCCACGGCGGGCGCATCGGCCGGGAGACCCTGGGGTGATGCCTGCTTGAGTGCCTCGCGGGCCTCCTGGAAGGCGCGCTCGAATCCACCCAGCATCGCCGTGGCAGCCTCGAGCCGGTCGGCGGCAACCTCGGCCTCCATTCGATCCGCGACGGCGCCGATCCGGGCTGCTCCGACCGCCTGAGCCAGGCGTTGGAGGCTGGACAGTCGTTCAGTTACCCGGGCCGCGTCGCCGCGGGTCGCGGCGGTGGCGATGTCGGCAATCCCCGATGGAACCTCCCGCA
>JAYUZK010000263.1:0-3168 GCA_043751835.1 Gemmatimonadota bacterium
CCGTCACGGGCCCGAACGACCTCGTAGTACCGGTCGCACGTGAGTGCCGTGCAGGTAGGCACCCAGGTGTAGACCTCAAGATCGTCGCCCTCGAAGGTCGGGATGAAGTAGTCGAGTTCGTGGCGCATCACCACCCATGCGATGCCGTCAACCACCTCGGCGGGCGTGTGGCGACGGTAGAGGGCCCAGTGCACTTCCGCCGCCTCGAGCATCCAACGGAGATAGTTCACGTTATTGACGTGACCGAGATCATCGATGTCCGACGCCTCAACCCGGACCATGATCTGAAACGCGGCGCCGCTCATCCGGCCACCGGGCGACGGCGGTTGATGAACCAGTGCCCGGTGCCGAGCAGCAGCACGAAGCCGAGGATCACGACGTCCCGGGGCCCGAGCCGGGTGGCGAGCACGACCGAGATCGCGATCCCCAGCGCGGGAATCAGCCAGGCTCCCGGCAGGCGAAACCGGGCGGCCGGGAGGGACGCATCAAACCCATCCCGCCGGCGCAGAGCCGGGACCGAGAGGCACACCAGACCGTAGGTCACCAGCCGGGCGATCACTGCGATCGAGAGATTCTGCAGCAGGGTGCCGGACAGCGTGAGCGCAAAGGAGACTGCGGCGTAGACCACGATCGATACCGCCGGCGTCCGGTACACGGGATGTACCCGTCCGAAGAATGCCGGCAGATCGCCCTGCTCTGCCATCGCGTAGGTGAGCCGTGGGACATGGACCATGGCAGCGAGGCCCCAGCCCAGCAGCGACGTGAGCGCACCCAGCGCCATCACGGTGGCGCCGGCGGACCCGGCCAGGGCCCGCGCCGCGTCAGCGAGCGGCCGGGAATGGACTCCAGGATCCTCGAGCGACCAGGTCGTCACGGCTTGCACCGCCACGAACAGCAGGATGCAGGTGCCGAGCCCGACGAAGAGGGCGAACGGCGCGTCCCGTTCCGGCTCCCGAGCCTCACTGAGTGGCACCAGTGCCGATTCGAAGCCTCCGTACGCATAGATCAGGAGCATGACCGCTTCGACCCACGTCGTCGCGGTCACCAACGGAATCGGGCCTGGTACCGCCGGACCATGGGAGAGAACCAGCCAGGCCCCGACCGCGGCGAATACACCGAGGGGGACCAACTTGGCGAGAATGAACACGTTGCTGAGCGCCGTCGCTTGCCGGACACCCCGGACATTGACCCACGCGACCAGGCCAAAGTAGAACGCCGCAACGACCGCCGGCATGGCCCCCCGCCCCGCCGCCGGCACGAATTCAGCCAGATAGACCGCGAAGAGATTGACGTTCACCGCAGCCGACGTCGCCCGGACCAGGTAGGACATCCAACCCATCTGGAGGCCGACGTAGGACCCGAAGGCCACCCGGGCGTAGAGATACTGACCGCCGGCTCTACCGAACCGGGACGACACTTCGGCGTAACAGGCGACGATCGCTCCGATGGCAACGCCCGCAATGACCCACGCGATCCAGGCCCGGGCCCCGAGCTTACCGCCGACCTCGGCCGGGAGCCGGTAAATCCCACTTCCGATGACGCCGTTCAGAAGCAAGCCGGCCAGGGACCACCGGCCGATTGCCCTCAGGAGACTCGGATTCGCCGTCATGCCGCCGACCGCTCAGCGGCCAGCGGTCTTTCCACCGCCGAGGGATTTGAGATAGTCCACGGCCAGATTGGCCATCGAACGCACCCCGACCGGCAACGCGGCTTCATCGACAAAGAAGTACGGCGAGTGATTCCGCGCCGCCGTATTGGGATCCTGGCCTTTGGGAAGCCCACCCAGGAAGTAGAAGAGGCCGGGAATGTTCTGGGTGTACGACGGGAAGTCCTCCGATCCCGTCACCGGGTTGATCACCAGGAGGCCGCCCTCCCCCGCGGTCCGTTTGAGCGTCGGCACCATCTTTTCGGTCAGGGCCGGATCGTTGTAGGTCACCAGCGCGGCCCCGCCCCCGGGGATCGTTACGGTCGCCGTCGCTCCGGCCGACTTGGCGATCTCTTCGGCGGTGCGGATGACCCGCTGGTGAATCTCCTTCCGCATCCTGTCGTCGAACGTGCGGATCGTTCCGACCATCACCACGCTGTCGGGGATGATGTTGCCCCGGTTTCCGCCCTGGATCATCCCGACCGTGATAATCGCCGGCGCCGCGGTTACATCAATCTGGCGGCTCGCGATGGTCTGAAGGCCAAGAATGATCTGCGCCGAGACCACGATCGGATCAACGCCCCCCCAAGGAAGCGCGCCGTGAGTCTGACGGCCCTTGACGATGATCTGGAGCCCCTCGGCCGCCGCCATGGCCGCCCCGGGCCGGTAGTTCAACGAACCAAGGGGACCTGGCCAAACGTGGAGGCCAAAGACGGCGCTCGGCCGCGGGTTTTCGAGCACCCCCTCCGCCACCATCATGGACGCGCCACCCTCCTCACCCGCCGGCGGGCCCTCCTCGGCCGGCTGAAAGATGAATTTGACCGTGCCCGGGACCCTGGCCTTCATCCCGGCCAGGACTTCCGCGACTCCCATCATGATGGCGACATGATTGTCGTGGCCGCAGGCATGCATGACGCCCACATCCATCCCGTTGTATTGAGTCCGGACCTTGCTCTTGAAGGGGAGATCGACCTGCTCGGTCACCGGGAGCGCGTCCATGTCGGCCCGGAGAGCCACCACGCCGCCCGGCTTGCCACCCCGCAGGATGCCGACCACCCCGGTGTGGGCCACGCCGGTCTGGACCTCGAGGCCGAGCGACTTGAGGTGGTCGGCGACGAGCTTCGAGGTCCGGACTTCCCGGTTGCCGAGTTCGGGGTGCTCGTGGATGTCGCGGCGCCAGGCCACGACCTTCGGCATGACCTGCTCCATCCGGGCATCGATTTCGCGGGCCAGTTCATCGCCGGCATCCTTCCGTTGGGCGGCGGCAGGAACGGCAACGGCGAGGAGCAGGGCGCTCAGAGCAAATGATCGCGACACACGACCTCCGAACCAGAAGAATTTGGACAGGGACGACAATACTGAAAGGACCTGCTCAAACCTACACCCCGGGCCGGGTTTCCCAAGGGGCCGGACCCCTCTCGCGCCGGGCCCCGGTCCGATAGATTTCGGCCATGACTATCACGCTGCCTCCCACTCTCGACTTCGGCGACCAGGCCGAACTCGACCGGTCCCTCGCCTCGATG
>JAYUZK010000264.1:0-13341 GCA_043751835.1 Gemmatimonadota bacterium
CCGGACTAGTGGAGCCAACGGCGTAAAGCGCCATTCCTCGTCTTTCGGCCCCGGGAAGCCGGCTTCTCGAAAACGCTCGATCGAGTCGGCCCGAAGCGACCGAACCCAATCCGGCGCGCGGGAACCTCCGTTGGCGGCCGTCGCCTCGTACTGGCGGAGGTAGGTCTCGATCACACGGCCTCCGCGGCCCCGGCGAGCCATTCGTAACCGCGGGCCTCGAGTTCGAGGGCCAGTTCCTTGCCACCCGACTTCACGATCTGACCGTCGGCCAGCACATGAACGACGTCGGGGATAATGTGATTCAACAACCTCTGATAATGGGTGACGACCAGGTAGGCATTGTCCGGCCGCTTGAGGGCATTGACCCCGTTCGCGACGATTCGAAGCGCGTCGATGTCGAGTCCGGAATCGGTTTCGTCCAGCATGGCGAGTCTCGGCTCCAACACCGCCATCTGGAGAATCTCGTTTCGTTTCTTCTCGCCGCCCGAAAACCCGGCGTTGACCGCCCGCTTCATGATGTCCGGTCCCCACTCGACTAGTTTCAGTTTTTCCTCGAGCAGATCCACAAAATCGATCGGATCCATCTCTTCGAGACCCTTGGCCTTGCGAATCTCGTTGTAGGCGGCGCGCAGAAAATAGGCATTCGTCACGCCGGGGATTTCGACCGGATACTGAAACGCCAGAAAGACGCCGGCCTGCGCCCGTTCTTCCGGGGCCATGTCGGCTAAGTCCCGGCCGTCGTACCGGATCCACCCGCCGGTGATCTCATAGGCCGGATGGCCAGCGATCACCTGAACAAGGGTGCTCTTTCCGGACCCATTCGGTCCCATGATCGCATGGACCTCGCCCTGGTTGACCACGAGGTCGACGCCCTTGAGGATGTCCTTGTCGCCGGTCTTGGCGCGGAGGTCGCTGATTTCAAGTAACGGTGCCACGGTAGACTCCCCTATCCAACGCTTCCCTCGAGACTGATCCCGAGCAGTTTTTGAGCTTCCACCGCGAACTCCATCGGGAGTTCGCGGAATACCTCTTTGCAGAAACCGTTGACGATGATCGAAATCGCGTTCTCCGTGTTGAGGCCGCGCTGCTTCAGATAGAAGATCTGATCCTCGCCAATCTTCGACGTCGACGCCTCGTGTTCCACCGCCGCCGACCGGTTCTGCACATCGATGTACGGAAAAGTATGCGCCCCGCACCGGTTGCCGATCAGCATCGAGTCGCACTGCGTGTAGTTCCTCGCCCCATCGGCCCGGGGCATCACCTTGACCTGGCCGCGATAGTTGTTCTGGCCGCGTCCGGCGGAGATACCCTTGGAGACAATCGTGCTTCTGGTGTTGCGGCCGATGTGGACCATCTTGGTACCGGTATCAGCCTGCTGGCGTCCGTTGGTAACCGCTACCGAGTAGAACTCACCAACCGAATCATCACCTTGCAGGATGACGCTCGGATATTTCCAGGTGATGGCTGAACCGGTCTCGACCTGGGTCCAGGAAATCTTGGCCCCGGCTCCGGCACACTTGCCTCGCTTGGTGACGAAATTGTAGATGCCGCCCTTCCCCTCATCGTCGCCCGCGTACCAGTTCTGCACCGTCGAGTACTTGATGGTCGCCCCGGCCATCGCCACCAGTTCAACCACGGCAGCGTGAAGCTGGTTCTCATCGCGCTTCGGCGCGGTGCACCCCTCGAGGTAGCTGACGTACGCCCCTTCGTCGGCAATGATCAGCGTCCGTTCGAACTGGCCAGTATTCTGGGCGTTGATCCGGAAATACGTCGACAGGTCCATCGGACAGCGAACGCCCTTCGGCACGTAGACGAACGAGCCGTCACTGAAGACCGCCGAGTTGAGCGCGGCAAAGAAATTGTCGCTGGCCGGAACGACGGAGCCGAGGTAGCGCTGGATCAGCTCCGGGTACTCGCGAGCCGCCTCCGAGAACGAGCAGAAAATGATTCCCATTTCGCCCAGTTGACGCCGATAGCTGGTGCCGACCGACACGCTGTCAAACACCGCATCGACCGCGACACCGGACAGGATCTTCTGCTCGGTCAACGGGATGCCAAGTTTTTCGTAGGTCTCCCGAATCTTGGGATCGACGTCGTCCAGGCTGCCGAGTGGCTGATTCGTTTTCGGCGCCGCGTAGTAGACCATCTTCTGATAGTCGATCGGAGGGTACTTTACGTTTGCCCAATGGGGCTCGGTCATCTTGAGCCATCCGCGGAAGGCCTTGAGCCGCCATTCAAGCAGGAACGCTGGCTCCTCTTTCTTCGCGGAGATCACCCGCACCACGCTTTCATCGAGGCCAGCCGGGATCAGGTCGGCCTCGATGTCGGTCACAAACCCCCATTTGTAGTCGCGATTAACCAGCGACTCAACTGACTCGCTCACCGGGCCCTCCCGCGGTCGTTTGCCATTCGCAGACAATCCTAAGTAAAAAAGTCGGGATTGTCAAATATCCCCCAAGGCAATTTCCGCTAACTGGCAGAATTACCTATACTTACACATCAAGGAACCATATAGCAGTAGCTATTACTACCTCGTTATTTCCTTCTTGGGGACTTGCCAATTTCCTCCTGGGTACCTGTATTGGATGCCATGACCATCCACCGAATCCGTCTCTTGGGCGACCCGATTCTCCGCGCCAGGTGCGAGCCCATCGCAGCACCTGCCTCGGCGGCTGTCCGGATGATCGTCGATGACCTCCGGGAAACCCTCCGGGACTGGCAGTCTCGGTTCGGCACCGGCCGCGCCATCGCCGCTCCGCAGATCGGGGCACCAGTTCGGATCGTCTACGTGGAGATGAATCGCCCCTGGCCTCTCATCAATCCTGAAATCGTCGATATCGGGACCGAGGATTTCGACGTCTGGGATGACTGTTTCTCGTTTCCCAACATGCTGGTTCGGGTCCAGCGCGCGTATCGGGTCCGACTCAAGTATCAGGACATCCGGGGCGACCCGCACGAAATCGATCTTGAGGGGGACAGGGCGGAACTCGTCCAGCACGAGATCGACCACCTCGACGGAGTGCTGGCGGTCGACCGAGCCCACGGGACCGACCCGATCTGCCTCCGCGAGGAGTGGAACCGGTGGTACACATCGAACGACCGCTGCAGCCGGCCTGAACCTCGGACCGAACACCTCCACAGCAGCCTTCTCTGACCGCCGAGTCGTCAATGGGTGAGATGGTCCGCTACCCTGCCAACGGGCACTCCACGTCCGGGTACCTTTCCCTGCCGCCCGGTGGACGTGGGCCGGGCCTCCTCGTCATTCAAGAGTGGTGGGGACTGGTCGACCACATCAAGGACGTTGCCGACCGATTTGCTTTGGCCGGGTTTGTGGCCCTGGCACCAGACTTCTACGACGGCCAGTCGACGACGAGCCCGGATGCCGCGACCAAGTTGTTCATGGCGCTCAATATCGACCGCGCCGCCGCCGATCTACGCGGATCCGCCGCCTATCTGCTGGCGCGACCCGACGTCTCCTCGGGACGAGTCGGCGCCCTCGGGTTCTGCATGGGGGGCCAACTCGCCCTGTACGCCGGGACCGAATTCCCCCAACAATTCGGTGCAGTGGTGGACTTCTACGGCATTCACCCCAACGTACCCGTCGACCCGACGCGACTCCGAGTCCCCGTCCTCGGACACTTCGGGGTTCGCGACACCTCCGTTCCGGTCGCCAAGGTGGACGCCCTCGCGAACGCGGTCCGAACCGCCGGTGGAACGTTCGAGGTGAACTTTTATGAAGCGGACCACGCCTTCTTCAATGACACCCGGGCTCCTGTCTACGACCGGGATGCCGCGATACTCGCCTGGGAGCGAACCGTGCGGTTTCTCTTTGTCTATTTGACCTGAATCAGGGGGGTCCGGAACCCCCTTGCGCGGCTTTTGATGACCCCCTACTCTGAGCCTCGGCGAGGTTCACATTTTCGGAGCTATCATGACGTACATCATCACCGAAGCGTGCATCGGGGTGAAGGATCGGGCCTGTGTCGATGTCTGCCCAGTCGACTGTATCTACGAGGGAGAGGACCAGCTGTATATCCATCCCGATGAGTGCATCGATTGCGGTGCCTGCGAGCCCGAATGCCCGGTCAGCGCGATCTTCCCTGAAGAAGAAGTGCCGGCCAACCTGACTGCGTTCGTCGCCAAGAACAAGGATGTCTTCGTCGGCGGCAATCCGCCCGGCCGTCCCAAGCGCTGACGCCAAGCAATCCACGCCATGAAAAGGGCGACCCTCGACGGGTCGCCCTTTCTTGCGTTCCACCGCCCCGCCCGCGTGATCAGCCTATTTGAGACTCTGGAGAAACTTGAGAATAGCTCGAGTCGTCGGCACCGGTTGTTCGACACACGGGAGGTGTCCTGCCCCCGGGATCTCGACCAGCCGTCCCTCCGGCACCGCCGCCGCCATCGCCTCCGAGATCGTCGGTGGTGTGATCACGTCCTCCTGGCCGACGACGACCAGCGTCGGAATCCCGAGCAGGGTGCCCAGCAGCGAGGAACTGTCCGGCCGGTCCCTCATGGCCGTAAGTGCACCGACGATCCCCGGGACTGGGGCGTCGAGGATCATGGTCCGAACCGACTGGATGATCTCGGGTGGGACACCCGCCGTGAAGAACCGGGGTAGCATGGCCTCGGCCGCAGCCATCGCTCCTTGATCCCGAACCTTGGCCACCAGTGTATCACGGGATTTCCGGCCCTCCGTGCTGTCGGCTTCCGCCCGGGTGTCCATCAAAACCAGGCCGCGAACCCGGCTCCGATACCGCCGGATGAACTCGAACCCGATATAGCCGCCCATCGAGAGCCCGCAGATCACCACCCGATCTTCACCGAGGGCGTCGAGGAGCCCCGCCAAGTCGGCGGCGTACATCGCCATCGAGTAGCCGAGATCCGGAGCATCCGATTGGCCGAGTCCGCGGAGGTCGTAGGCAATCCGCCGATACCCGGTCAGGGTGTCGAGTTGATGACGCCAAACATTGCGATCGAGCGGGAATCCATGAATGAACACGACAGCGGGTCCCGATCCACGGGTCTCGATCGACAAACTGACGCCGTTGACGGTGATCCGGTCGATGGGCTCGGAGGACCGGCCGGCGCTGAAGAAACGACCAAGATCGTCCGGCACTCCCTGCGGCTGTCCTTGGGTATCGACGCAAACGAACAGAAACTCGGCGGTGGCAACCGCCGCATCATCGCTCGCTCGATGGGCGATCTGCCGGAGCGTGAAGCTGGTCCGGCCGAAATGCGTCAGCGTCTGTTGGAACCGGAGCGTCTCACCCGCCCGCACCGGCGCGTGGAAGTCGAGCACACTACGCCGGATCGTCGGCCAGAGACCTTTGCGCGAAAAGACATCGACGCCAGGCCCCCGGCTCAATTGGTCCCACCGGGCCCGCTCGAAGAACCGCAAGAACGCGGCATGGCTGGCCACCCCGAGCGGATCGCAGTCATCCGGAAAGACTGTCAGCTCGACGTCCGCCTCGCGCATGGTACGATTCGTCACTGGTTGGGTTCCCTCAAATTACGCCAACAGGGTTACCCGTCGCTACCTTTCGGATCGGTTACTCTCTTTCGACTCTTCAGCACGGCGCCCCACAAATTGACCACCAGTCCTCCCCTCATCATCGCCGACGCCGCCGCTCTCGAGTCGCTGCTCGACCAGTGGATCGACGAACCGGTCGTCGGAATCGACACCGAGGCAGCCAGTTTCCACCGGTACCGCGACCGGGTCTATCTCGTACAACTGTCGACCCCGACCGCCACGGCTATCGTTGATCCGTTGGGCACCGGCGGCATCGAGGCGTTCCGCCGGTGGTTCGACGCGGATACCACTGAATTCGTGTTCCATGATGCGGACTACGACCTCCGCTTGATGCACCGTGAGGCCGGGCTTCGGGTCCACCGTCTGTTTGACACCCGAATCGCCGCTCAGTTTCTGAATCTGCCCGGCATCGGCTTGGGCGCCATCTTGGAGCAGCGATTCAGCGTCGCCACCGACAAGCGGTTTCAGCGGGCCGACTGGTCGGCCCGACCCCTGAGCCCGGAGATGGTCGCGTACGCCGCGACCGATACGCGATTTCTCCCCGCTTTGCGCGAGACGTTCCGCAACGAACTTGAGCACGTGGGGCGGCTCGAATGGGTGCTCGAGGAATGTGTGCTGCAGACCGGGGTCGAATGGGCCCCGGCCGATCCGCCCGAGCTCGGATTCTTCAGGGTCAAGGGCGCCCGCGATCTGGATCGGCGCGGGTTGGCCATCCTACGGGAACTGTTTGTCTGGCGGGAGCGGACGGCAGAACGGCTCGACCGGGCATCGTTTCGAGTCATCGGGAATGAAACCCTGCTACTCCTGACCGAGAAACGGCCGCGAACACCGACTGAACTCCCCGCGGTGCGGGGAGTGGGTCCCGACAACGCCGCTCGGTGGGGAGCCGAGATCGTCGCGGCGATCGACCGGGGGCTGTCAGTTCCCGACGGCGAGCTGCCGGTGTTCGAACGCAGTCCGCGGTTCCGGCCCGACCCCGCCTTCGAAACCCGCCTCGACCGGCTGAAGCAGTGGCGAACCGGCTTCTCGGCCCGGACCGGACTACCACCTGGATTGCTGGCCCCGAACGCGACGCTGGAAGGGATCGCCCGCCAAGTACCGGCCACCTCGGACGCATTGCTGACAGTGCCCGGTGTCAGGCGGTGGCAGGTAGCCGAATTCGGAGACGAACTGCTCGCTGAGGTCGGCCGGGCGGCCTAGCCCAGAAAAGCCCGAACCCGAGGGTCCATTCGCTCCGGGGTCCAATACGGTTCCCACACCAATTCGACCTCGGCGCTGTTCACCCCCTCGATCTGCCCGGTGACCAACCGAACATCTTCGAGAATCTCGGCCCCGGACGGACAGCCCGGGGAGGTCAGGGTCATCTGGACGTGGACGTCGCCCGCGTCCGACACCGTGATGTCGTAGACCAGCCCGATGTCGACAATGTTGAGGCCCAGTTCCGGATCTTTGACGGCCCTGAGCGCCTTGCGA
Source organism: Gemmatimonadota bacterium (assembly GCA_043751835.1). GTDB lineage: Bacteria > Gemmatimonadota > Gemmatimonadetes > Gemmatimonadales > GWC2-71-9 > SHZU01. The sequence continues at coordinate 7,004 of JAYUZK010000264.1, forward strand.
ACACCTTCAGACGTTACCACGAATCCTCCCTTTGCAGACCCACAGAACCTACCCCGCGACCGGGGACAGGTAAAGACAGCGAGCGGAGCGAGGATGGCGTCACGAGTCAGGGTGTGGCGGGTTCCCGGAGTGAACCTGGCGGAAGCGCATACAACAGGGTGGCCGTCGCGCGATCCCGGCCCGAGAGCACGGGCCGGCTGACCGTCGGATACATGACGTCGCCGGAATCGCCGGAATGGGGCAAGCCCAGGGCGTGGCCGAGTTCGTGCATGGCGACGGCCCGCACCTCCAGGGGCGTCAGCCGTCGTCCGCGAACGGCGGCGGTCGCGAGCGTCACGGTGGCGCGCTCGATCTCGCCGCGTCTGGTCGTCTGGACTTCGGTCAGGCCGGTTCGAGCGGCGGAATCGCCGGACCCTGGATGCGTCTCGAGATCGAACTTCTCGATCCAGTGAACCACAATGTCCGCCACGCTCGTGTCAGCCACATCGGTCAGGACCATGCCAAGGTCAAGCAACCGCCATTCCCGAACCGCCGCTCGTACTTCGGTCGCCAAAGAGGGGTTTTCGGGGAGCGGCAGCACGGCGATCCGAACCTCGGGCCGATCGGTCCAGCGTCGAAGAACGGAATCGGTCGTCGCCAAGGCCGAGTCGAGAAAGACCGCTTTCCCGGCCCAGGCGATCCGGCGGCGGGCTTCGGCCCGAGCCAGGCGGTCGATCACCGGGGTCCTGGTCCCGAGATCAGAATCCACGGCGACGGGCACGACCCTTGGCTGCGGAGTCGGCGGTGTTTCCGCAACCGGGGTCGCCGGGCGACGGGCAGCGCTCTCGGCAGCGACCGGCGTCGCGGCCGGCCGAGAGAACCGGCCGAAGGCCAGCAACCCACCCAGGAGGAGAAGGATCATCCACAGTAACCGCATCACAATTCTTGTTGCAGCAAGAGCAACGCCGCCGCTCTTGTCTGGCCCGGGTGTTCAGAACCCCTTACATTCCGCCCAGCACCGATCCCTGCCTTACGAGGCGAACTGCTTGTCCTGCATACACATGGAGCACAGGTGATCCTCAGTACCATCGCCCGCGTCCTGATGAGGTGGCGGTGGCTTGTGATCGCCTTTTGGGTAGTAGTTGGTGCAATTGCATTCGTTCAGGCCCCCAAAACGCCGGAACTTCTCGACCTTCGCGGCGGCACCCTCAAGCCAACCGAAGGGCGTGCGGCGGACAAGCTGCTCACCACCCGGTTTGCCCGCCCCTTCGGCGAGTTCTTCGCCGTTACCGTCGAGGGACCAAGTTCATTTGCCTCGGGCGCGGCCCGGGCGGTCCTCGACTCCCTGGCCACATCCGCGCAGCGCCAGCCGTACATCCAGAGCGTCGTCTCGTTCCAGACCCGCAGCGACTCGCTGTTCCTGTCCAAGGATCAGCGCACCACGTTCTTTCTGGTTTCGCTCTCAAACCGGGTGACTGGCGACCGGGCCAACGTGTTGGTTCGATCGTTCCGGAGCGAGATGCAGAGGACCCTCGCGGTTGTTCCCAATCGACCGGCTTATCAGTTGCGAGTAACCGGCCGTTCCGCGCTCGATCTCGATATCCGGACGGTCAGCGCTCAGGACGGGAGCCGCTTCGAACTGCGTCTTCTGCCGATAACGTTGGTGATTCTTGTCCTGGCGTTTGGCGCCCTCGTCGCCGCGCTCTTACCCCTGGCGATCGGGATTCTGGCCATCGCCATCTCGCTGACCCTGATCGGCTTGCTGGCCACCGTCACGCCCATGTCGGTTTTCGTGCTGAACCTCACAACGATGATCGGTCTCGGGGTTGGCATTGACTATTCCCTCCTGATGGTGACCCGGTTCCGCGAGGAATTGGCCCGCGGTCACCGCCGCCGCGAAGCGGCGGAGCGGACGCTGATGACCGCCGGGGTCGCCGTTCTGAATTCGGGCCTTACGGTGGTTGTTGGATTCGGCGCGTTGCTGATCACGCCGATGGTCGAGACCCGCAGTGTCGGGATCGGCGGACTCATCGTCGTCGCCGTGGCCGTCCTCCTCTGCATCACTCTCCTTCCGGCCTTGCTGGCAACCATGGGGCGAGCCATCGACCGCCCCAAGTGGCTGGCCCGAAGACTTACCTGGTACCACTCGCCGCAGGTTTGGGAGAAGTGGGCGCGGTCACTGGCCCGTCATCCCGGGCGGGCCCTGGCGGTGGGAGGGGCGATCGTCGCGGTCCTGACGCTGCCGATCTTCTGGATTCGGATCGGGTTGCCGGCCCGCGATTGGTGGCCGAATCAGACCGAAGCCGGTGCCGGGGTAGCAACGTTATCGAAGATGGGAGTCTCCGGCTACATCACGCCTATGCGAATCCTGGTCGAGGTGCCCGAAGGGAAACAGGCCACGGACGCCTTCACGCTCCGGGCCCTGCGGGCCCTGTCGGACTCCATGCGAGCCGATCCGCGCGTCCTCGACGTCCGAAGCCTGGTCGATCTCGAGCCGCGGACCTCGATCCTCGCCTATTCCTTGCTCTACTCGGACCTCGACTCGGCGCGGGCAAGGCACGCCGATTTCCTGGATGCGTACTTGAGCCGGGACGGCCGTGCCACCCTGGTCGACGTCATTCTCCGGGACACGACATCGTTGACCTCGGCGATGCAAGTCGTCGAGCGGGCCCGGGATCTTGCCCGGTCGAACCAGATCAAGCAACTGCGGAATGATCGAGTGCTGGTGGGCGGCTACGTGGCGAGCAGTGTCGACCTTCAGACCGAAATGCTGCGGACGTTCCCCCGCTTGATCGCCCTTGTCCTGTCTGCCACGGCCGTCATGCTGGCGATCGCGTTCCGCTCGATCCTGGTGCCCCTCAAAGCGGTTCTGATGAACTCGCTGTCGGTCAGCGCCACTTTTGGTCTCATCGTGCTCGTGTTCCAGCACGGTTATGGCGCCACGTTGCTCCGTCTCACCGGCCCCACCGAAGCAATTTTCGTCTTGATTCCGGTCCTGGTCTTTGCCGTCGTCTTCGGACTCAGCATGGACTACGAGGTCTTTCTGCTCAGCCGAATCAAGGAGGCCTACGACCGGACTGGCAAGAACGCCGAGGCGACCATGGAGGGCCTCAGCGCGACCGCCTCCGTCATCAGTTCCGCCGCCCTCGTGATGATCTGTGTCTTCGGGGCGTTCGCCTTCGCCCGGGTGCTGGTAATGCAGTTTCTTGGATTCGGCCTAGCCGTGGCGGTCTTTCTCGATGCTACCCTGATCCGAATGGTCCTGGTGCCGGCCTTCATGCACCTGATGGGCAAGTGGAACTGGTGGCCTGGCGGGCGGCGCCACATCCCCGACCGGGCCGATCCGCGCCCTTAGTGCTTCGCGTCGAGCCAATTGTCGCCGACACCAATTTCGACGACCAGTGGCACCTTCAGCTCGGCGACGCCCTCCATGTGTTCCCGAACCAGACCCACCACTCTCGGCACCTCCGCCTCAGGCGATTCGATCACCAGCTCGTCATGGACCTGAAGCAGAATTCGAGACGTCATTCCCTCGGTCTTCAGCGCCCGATAGAGCCGGACCATGGCGATCTTGATGAGGTCAGCCGCCGACCCCTGCAAGGGAGAATTCTGACTGAGCCGTTCCCCGAACGCCCGGGTGTTGAAGTTCTTGTCCTTGATTTCCGGAATGTAGCGCCGCCGCTTGAACAACGTTTCGACGTACCCCTGGCTGCGCGCCAACTCGATCTGCCGATCCAGATAGTTTCGTACCCCGGCAAAACGGTTGAAATAATCGCTGATGAACCGCTTCGCCTCGTTCAGCTCGATACCGAGCTGGCGGCTCAGGGCAAACGGTCCTTGCCCGTAGATCGTGCCGAAATTGATGGTCTTTGCCCGCGAACGCATCTCCGTGGTCACCCCGCTCGGCTCGACGCCGAAGATGACCGCAGCCGTCTGGCGATGAATGTCTTCGCCGTTGCGAAACGCTTCGACGAAGGCTGGATCCCCCGATAGATGCGCCATGAGCCGCAGCTCGATTTGGGAATAGTCGGCCACCACGAATTTCCAACCGGCCGCCGGAATGAACCCGCGCCGGATCGCCTCCCCCCGCGGGGTCCGGATGGGAATATTCTGGAGGTTCGGTTCGCTGGACGACAGCCGTCCGGTGGCGGCGCCGGTCTGATTGAAGCTGGTATGGATCCGTCCGGTGCGACGGTTCACCCGCCCCGGCAAGACATCGACGTAGGTGGACTTGAGTTTCTGCAACTCGCGGTATTCGAGCATGAGGCGGGGGACTTCGTGGCCCAGCTCGGCTAGTTGGGCCAGTACGTCCGCGTCGGTCGACGGACCCGTCTTGGTCTTCTTGAAAACCGGCAACTGAAGCCGTTCAAACAGAACCGCCGCCAGCTGCTTGGGACTGTTGAGATTAACCGAGCCGCCGGCGGCAGTGGCGATCTCGGCCTCGAGTCGCACGAGGTCGGCAGTCAGTTCGCGTGAAAGACGTTCGAAAACCACCGGGTCGATCGCGATACCCTGCCATTCCATCTCGACCAGCACTTCAACCAGCGGCATCTCAACCTCGGCCAGCAACGGGGCGAGAGACGTATCCTGAAGGCGCGGCGTGAAATACTGGCACAGCGCCAGCGCGGTGGCGGCGTCGGTTCCGCAGTATTGGGCTGCCAGCGCAACGTTGACCTCGGCGAAGGGCCGGCCGTTTCGGCGGGCGCCGGCCAGGTCCGCGTAACGTTGCAACGCTGTGCCGAGGTGATCCAAGCTCAGGGTGTCGAGCCCGTGAGACCGGCGGCCCGGATCGATCACGAAACTCGCCAGCATCGAGTCGAAGCGGACTCCGGCGAGTTCGACGCCGGCCCGCCGCAGTACCTGCCAGTCGAACTTGATGTTGTGGCCGCCCTTCCCCACGGCCGGGTCGGTGAGCAGACGGACCAACTCGAGACAGACCGGGTCGGTAAGGGGCGGCAGGTTGCGGACGGGGGCGGGGGCAGCGAGTTCGCCGTCTGCCGGGCGATGGCCGAACGGCAAGTACCATGCGTCGGCCGGAGAGACCGCGAGGCCGAGGCCGATCAGTTCGGCGTCGCGCGGTTCGAGGGAACTCGTCTCCGTCTTGAGGACGACCAGAGGGGCTCGGCGAAGCCGGGCAACGAGGGTCGACAGCATCGTGGGGTCGTCCACGACCGTAACGGCCGCGGTCCGTTCCGGGGTCGGGACGGCAGGTACCTCCGTCGTCGCGCCCGTTACCCTGGAGACGGCGTCCTCGCCGGCCGCCAAACGATTGGCCAGCGAGTGGAATTCCAGTCGGGCGAGCACGCGCCGGACCGCCGCGGCGTCGGGCTCGCGGGCAACGGCGGCATGCAGATCCAAGTCGACTGGAACGTCGGTTCGAATGGTGACCAGTTGGCGGGACAGGCGGGCTTGATCCGGTTCGGCGATCAAGGCCTCCCGAGCGCGCTTGGCCTTCAGCCCGGCCGCATGGCTCAGGACCTCGTCGAGATTCCGATACTCCCGCAGCAACAGGATCGCCGTCTTCTCGCCGATCCCTTTCACGCCCGGCACGTTATCGGAGGCGTCACCCACTAACGCGAGATAGTCGATCACTTGCCCCGGCGGCACACCAAGCCGCTCCGCCGCGTTGGCCTCGTCCACCCACGTTTCTTCTACCCCAGCTGCCCCGCCCCGCCCCGGGTTCAGGAGCGAGACCGTTGGGCCGATCAGTTGGTAAAAATCCTTGTCGCCCGACACGATGACCGAACCAAGACCCTGCCCTGACGCCTGTTTCGCCAGTGTTCCAATCACGTCGTCGGCCTCGTACCCGTCGAGCACGACGATCGGGATTCGAAATGCCGCCAAAATATCACGGACATGCACCAGGGCCAGGTCGAAGTCCTGTTGCAATTCCGCGCTCAACTTCTCTCGGGTGGATTTGTAGGCTGGATAGATCGCCGTGCGAAACGAGTTACCCTTGTCGAGCACCCAGATGACATGCGACGGATGGTACTTCGTTTGAAGGCGCAGCAGGAAGTTCACCACGCCCCATGCGGCCGAAGTGTTCTCCCCGCGGGAAGTCCGAAGAGGCCGGCTGATCATCGCGAAAAAGGCGCGATAGATCAGCGCATGCCCGTCGATCAGAAAAAGTCGAGCTTGATCGGCTTGAGCCATGCCTGGAAGGTAAGCGCTCCAAGGCGACCGACCTCAACCGAGCGGCGTCGCCCCTTGGGATCGATTGGCTCTGGCGCCGGTCACCGGGGGCGGGGATCCCGGACGGCCATGACCCGGGCACGGGCGAACTCCGAGCGAGAACTTGGAGTCAGACGCATACGCGAGAAGCCAAGCGTGCCTTCAAAAAGCAGAACGGCTCGATACTC
>JAYUZK010000265.1:0-6096 GCA_043751835.1 Gemmatimonadota bacterium
CGGGTGTACTTGCCGTACGCCTTCGGCGTGATGTTGTCCCAAGCGCCGCTCTCGCCACGGCGAACGTGGATCAGTCCGTCGTCGCTCCCCGCCCACAAAAGCCCCTTCGTCTTCGGCGACTCGGCCAACGCATAGATCGTGGCGTACCACTCGGTCCCCGTCATGTCGCCGTGGATCGGACCGCCGGAACGGGCCAATGTCTTCGGCTCGTGCAACGTCAGGTCGGGCGAGATCTTCTCCCAGCTGGCGCCCTCGGTGGTGGAGCGGTGGACGAACTGGCTGGCCGCATAGAGGATGTTGGGGTCGTGCGGCGAGAGCAGGACCGGGAAGGTCCACTGGAACCGGAAGGGAACGTCCGCGGCAGCCATCCCGTCGTAATTGCTGAGCCAGATCGCGATGTCGCGCGCCTGGCGGTTCCGGCTGTCGTGCCGGTTGAGCATCCCGGTGTAGCAGCCACCGTAGGTCACATCCGGATTCCGCGGATCCACGGCGATGTGGGCGTTTTCGCAGCCCGCCACCGAAAAGAAGTCCCGAATGCCGATCGCACCATCGTCGGAACGGCTCGCGATGCTGACCGTGCTGTTGTCCTGCTGGGCGCCGTAGATCCGGTATGGGAACTGGTTGTCCGTGGTCACGTGATAGAACTGCGCCGTCGGTTGATTGGACTCGCTGCTCCAGGTGGCGCCGCCATCGAGCGACACGGTGCCGCCCCCGTCATTCCCGTTGATCAGCCGTTGCGGGTTCTTCGGATCCACCCACATGACATGGGTGTCGCCGTGCGGGACGCGGACCATTTCCCAGCCATGGCCCCCATCGATCGAGCGCCAGACCTGGAGGTTCATCACGTAGACGGTGTTCGGATCGACTGGGTCGGCCGTCACCGCGCTGTAGTAGAACGGCCGGACCGCGAACTTCTGGTCGCCGCTGGTGAGCTTCCAGGTAGCGCCCGCATCGTCGGATCGGAAGATGCCGCCGGTCGAATCAGGGGCCTCGATGCTGGCATAGATCCGGGCTGGATCGGCCGGAGAGACCGACACGCCGATCTTGCCCAGGGTCTTCTTCGGAATCCCGGGATTGAAGCTCAGTTCCTTCCAGCTGTCCCCACCGTCGGAACTCTTCCAGAGGCCGCTCCGTCCGCCGCCGGCGTCCATCCCCCACGGGGTCCGTTGGAATTTCCACATCGCGGCATAGAGGATCCGCGGGTTGGTGGGATCCATCGAGAGATCGGTGGCCCCGGTCGAGTCATCGAGGAAGAGGACTTTCTTCCAGGTCTTCCCGCCATCCAGCGTGCGGAACACCCCGCGCTCGGCGTTCGGGCCGAAGGCGTGACCCATGGCTGCCACGAACGCGCGGTCCGGGTTGGCCGGATCGACCGCGATCCTGGCCACCTGATGGGTCTCCGTGAGACCTAGATGCTGCCAGGTCTGTCCGGCGTCCGTGGTGCGGTACACCCCGGTGCCGTAGGTCAGGTCCTCGCGGAGCTGCGACTCCCCGCCTCCCACGTAGATCACGTTCGGATCCGAGGGCGCCACCGTCAGTGCGCCAACGGATGAGATATCGGTCTTCCCGTCGGTGATGTTGGACCAGGTCTGCCCGGCGTTGGTGGTCTTCCAGACCCCGCCATTGGCCGCTCCGAAATAGAAGACGAGCGGCTTGGTGGGGTCACCGGCCACCGCCACGGATCGGCCGCCCCGGAACGGACCGACATTCCGCCAGCGAAGCGCCTTGAATCGGTTCGAGGTGGCAGCCGGCGACGTGTAGAGCGCGGGATCGTAGGCCGCGACCGCGTCGGCCGGCTTGGCCTGGCGGCTCGGGTTCTGGGCGGCGGCGCTCGCGACGAGGCCCAGGGATAGCAGGCCGGAAAGGCAAAGATTCATCGGGTCTCGGGATGGTGTGGAAGTAGGCCACAATAATAGGGATGGGGCGTCCAGCAGGCGAGATGGCTATTTTCAGATCCGAATCAACCCCGGAAGCAACCTGTGTCGGTCGATCCCATTCATGACGGCCATGTCACGTCGTCCACCGCCCACGGCATCGCGACCATCAGCTTTGGTCACCCCAAGGGTAACTCGCTGCCCGGGGCCATCCTCACCCGCCTGGCCGCCGCGATCACCGCGGCGGGAGCCGACCCCGCCGTCCGCGTCGTGGTCCTCCGCAGCGAGGGAACCGGACCGTTTTGCGCCGGAGCGTCCTTCGACGAGCTTCGCGCGCTGACCAGCCCCGCCGAAGGCCGGCGGTTCTTTGCGGGGTTTGGCGGGGTGATCCTGGCCATGATCCGCTGTCCCAAGTTCGTCCTGGCCCGGGTTCATGGCAGGGCCGTAGCCGGCGGGGTCGGCGTGATCGCCGCGGCGGACTGGTCCATCGCGACAGAGTCCTGCGCGGTGAAGCTCAGCGAACTCGCCATCGGGATCGGGGCGTTCGTGGTGGGCCCGGTGATCGAGAGGAAGATCGGTGTCGGACCCTTTGCGGCCATGAGTGTCGATGCCGACTGGCGGACCGCGCAGTGGTCGGCCGAGCACGGACTCTACGCCGAAGTGGCCGAGAGCGTCCCGGCGATGGACGAGATCCTCGACCGGCGGGCCCGGTGGCTGGCCGGCTGCAACCCGGCGGCGATGGCCCAGCTGAAGCAGGTGTTCTGGGCGGGCACCGAGCATTGGGATGGGCTCCTGGCCGAGCGGGCCGCCATGAGCGGCAGCCTGATTCTCACCGAAGCCGCCCGCGCCGCCATCGCCAAGGCAGCCCGATAACGGACCTCGGGCGGCCCGGGCCGGCGGCGATATCTTCTCGGCTGTCCATCAACCACTCCCACATATGAAGATCGCGTGCGCAAACTGCTCACCGAGTTCACCTTGTGGCTCTACCTCGTTGGCCCGTTCCTGGGCGGCGCGCTGGCGGCGATGGTATTCAAGATTCAGGACGCCGAATAACGATCAGAACCGGATCCGGGCGATTTTCCCAGCGGGGCCGGCAATCCAGCCGGTCCCGTTTTTCGTGAACGAGATCCCCCAGTAGTCCCCGGTGTCGAGACTGGTCCATGTTTTCCCGTCGTCCGCCGACCACGCCGCGCCCTTGGGGCTCACCGCCACCACCGTGCCCGGCCGCGAGGCGATGTAGGCTGAGCCGTAGACCGACCCGGTAAAGGGCGGATGGCCGCCTAACGTCCACGTCTTGCCACCATCTCGGCTCACCACCACGTTGTCGGTGAACTCGCCGGACCGGGCCAGGTCGCCGCCGGCCGCGAAGATGACACCCTTGCCTCGGAGCGCCAGCGTCGAGATCCCCGCCCCCGGCGCGTTCCGGATGATCGGCGGCACGAACACCTGCGCCCGGTCCCGCCCGAACCGGATCACGCGGCCCGCCTTGGCGGTGCCGACCCAAGCGGCGCGATCGGCGGTGAGAGCCAGGCAGGTTCCGCTCGCCGCGAACGCGCCTTCCCCTGGTTCTCCTGCGATCATGTCGGCGCCCGGCGGGGCGTAGGGAGCCCAGGTCTTCCCGCCGTCGGTGGTCGCAAGTAGCGGGAGATGACCTCCGACCTCGTCACCGACCAGCACGCCAAACGAGCCGCGGAAGTCGAAGCAGTCGAAGAATCCCTTCGGCTCGGGATTGGTCCAGGTCAGCGTCCAATGGGCGCCGCCGTCGGTGGTGTAGTAGAGCCGGGACTTGTCCCCAGGGCCCGAAGCAAGGAGGACCGCGTGCCGGGCGTCGAACCCGTGGACATCGCGGAACTCGAGCGAATCGGCGCCGGGTACCGTGCCGGCGTGCCAGGTGGTGCCGCCGTCGGCGGTCCGGGTGAAGGCGCCGTGGGTGCCGCTGGCCCAGACAATCCGGTCGCTCACGGCCCAGACCGCCTGGAGGCGGGCGGTGGTGCCGGAGGTTTGCTGCTCGATCGTCGGCGCCTGGGCGGCGGCGCTCCGGGCGATGGCCAAGGCCATCAGGGCGAGTCTGATGCTAGTCATGGTCTCGTTGTCCAAAGTGGTTCGCGGACGTGCCAGAGCCGTTCGGTCAATAATGGAGCGGCCGCGGCATTTTGACGATGTCCGCAGTAATCCGGTTACCACGCCGGCGTCGTTGGGCGCAATCCTGCGGGCATGCCGAGTTGCCAATCCCCCAGCCGAGTCACCACATTATGGTCATGCCACTTGCCGTCCGCCGGTTCACCGTCGACGACCTGGACGCCCTCCCTGAGGATGGGAACCGTCACGAGCTGCTGGACGGAATTCTGCTCGTGACCCCGGCGCCCGGCCCCCCGCACCAAACCGTGGCCATGCGCCTGGCCGCCCGCCTCAGCACGTTCCTCGAAGCCGAGCCGGGGCTCCGGGTCTGGGCGCCCGGCGTGATCGTCGTGCAGCCGTCAGTCCAGCTCGAGCCCGACGTCTTGGTCGGGAGCCGGCCCACCGGCGCCCGGTGGGACAACGTCAGCGAGCACTGGTTGGCGGTGGAGGTTTCCGGCACCGGCTCTCGACTCTACGATCGTGACTACAAACGGGACGCGTACCTGGAACTCGGCGTAGCCGAAGTGTGGCTGGTCGATCTCGACGTCAGCCAAGTGTTCGTCTCCCGACGGGACGGGCCCAGGGACCAGCCGTACGATCGGGTACTCGCGTGGCGGTCTCCCGCCGGCCGAGTGATCGAGTGGGACATCCCGAGCCTGTTCGAAGCCTAACGCAGGTTCGCCAGCCACGCCCCGATCCGCCTCGCCGTCTCCTCCGGTGCCGCCTGCGGAAACAAATGGCCGAACCCCGGCACCGTCTCCATCACCGCCCCCGGCGCCATCGCCTTGAACCGCGCCGCCGAAGCCGCCCCGAACGTATCCGACGTCCCGCCACTGATCACCAGCGCCGGCAGATCCGCCGGAATCCGCGACACCTCGTCCCAACTCTCGGTATAGATCGACGCATAGTCATGCGCCTCCCACGCCGGCGACCAGCGCAACACAAACCCCGTCCCCGTCGGCCGAAGGCCGCTCTCGACATACCGCCAAAGCGCCGCATCCGACCAATCTTCGAACAGCGTCCGCCCCCGCCACGCGGCAAACGCCTCATCCCGGGTCGCGAACTCGTTCTTCCGCTCCCGGGCCCGGCCCGCCCACGAATCGGCAATCGGCCGATGACCGCCCGCGGCCTTGGCCGCGCGGAGCTGTACGAGCACCCGATCCGGAAGAAGGGTGGGATCGAGCATCACCAGCGCCCGGTACCGCCCCGGGTTCCGCACCGCCGCCACCAGCGATGCTACCCCGCCGAGCGAGTGACCCACCAGGATCGCATTCGAGATCCCGTGCTCCAGCAGGCCCAGGTCGATGTCGGCGGCGTACTCTTCCCAACTGCCGGGCGTCTCGGGCGGCTCCCCGATCCCCGGCCACAACGCGCGCGGCGGCACGGTGACGAAGCGATACCGATCCGCCAGGGCATCGAAGATCGGTTGATAGGTCTCGGTCGGGAATCCGGTCGCCGTGGTCGATCAGCGGGTATCTTTGCGCCATGCGTACGACCCTTTCGATCCTGCTCCTGATCACCCTTGGAACCGGAACCGCGTCAGCCCAATCGCTCGCGCCGCGCGAACAGCGGATCCGCGCCAGCATCGCCGCCGGCTTCGACGACGCCGTCACGCTCCTCGAACAGGCCGTGAACACCTCGAGCGGCACCTTCAATCCGGCCGGCGTCCGAGCCGTCGGCCAGATTTTCCGCCGGCAGTTCGACGTCCTCGGCTTCACCACTCGATGGGTCGAGCTGCCGCCCGCCCTGAAACGCGCCGGCCACCTGGTGGCGGAGTGGAACGGGCCGAAAGCCGACCCCCGCGGTAAACGCCTGCTGCTGATCGGCCACCTCGACACCGTCTTCGAGGGCGAAGGCACCCGGTTTGTCCGCCAGGACACCGTGGCCCGCGGCGCCGGCACCGCCGACATGAAAGGCGGCGACGTCGCCATCGTCCTCGCCCTGAAGGCACTCAAACAAGCCGGCGCCCTCGACGAAATGCGAATCATCGTGGTGATGACCGGCGATGAAGAGAGCGCCGGACGCCCCCTCACCCTGTCCCGCGCCGCCCTGATCGACGCCGCCCGGAAGAGCGACGTCGCCCTCGGGTTCGAAGGCGGCTCCG
>JAYUZK010000266.1:0-5257 GCA_043751835.1 Gemmatimonadota bacterium
GCCAACACCGGCGAATGGGGCACCTACGGCTGGTCGGGCGTCCTCCGGGGCGCCGGCCTCATTTTCTTCGCGTTCATCGGGTTCGACGCAGTCAGTACCGCCGCGCAGGAGGCCAAGAACCCCAAACGGGACATGCCACTGGCCATTCTCGGTTCACTGCTGATCTGCACCGCGCTCTACGTGGCCGTGTCGGTGGTGCTGACCGGGCTTGCTTCGTACAAGGATCTGAACGTGGCGTCGCCCGTGATCATGGTGGTGGAGCGCATCCAAGGCCTGGCCTGGTTCCGCCCCGTCGTCACGATCGGCGCGGTCCTCGGCCTCGGCTCCACGATGGTCGTGATGCTCATTGGCCAGACCCGGGTGTTCTACTCGATGTCCCGGGACGGACTGATCGGCGGTTTTGCCAGCAAGGTCCACCCCAAGTACCGGACGCCGTACCTGTCGACGATCCTGACCGGCATCACGGTCGCCGCAGTCACCGGGTTCTTCCCGATTCAGATCCTGGGACTCATGGTGAACATCGGGACGCTGCTTGCCTTCGTCCTGGTCTGCGGAGGCGTCTGGATCCTCCGCCACAAACGGCCCGACCTGGAGCGCCCCTTCAGGACGCCGTTCGTGCCGCTGGTCCCGATCCTGGGCATGCTCTGCTGCCTGGGGTTGATGGCGACGCTCCCATGGGAAACGTGGGAGCGGCTGGGGATCTGGCTCGCCCTCGGGTGCATCATCTACTTCTTCTACGGGCGGCACCACAGCACGCTGACCCGCGGCACCGACGGCCAGATCGCCTCCGACCGTTAGGCCGTTCCGGAAACGACGACGCCCGCCGGAGCTCAGGCTCCGGCGGGCGTTTCGTCTTCGGGGCCTGCTTTCGATCAGTCCTCCGCCCGGAGGCACTCCTCGAAGATCCTCATGCCCGTATCCACGTCGTATTGATCGAGCAGCAGGGGCGGGGCCAGCCGAAACGCGCTCTTCCCGCAGCCCAGCAGCAGCAGGCCTTTTCGGAACGCCCGTTCGGTGATCCGATCGATGATCTCCGGAAAGGGCACCTTGGTGGTCCGATCCTTCACGAACTCGATGCCGAGCATGAGGCCGCGGCCCCGGACATCGCCGATCACCGCGAACTTCTCCTGCATCGCCCTCGCCTGGGCCTGCATCCGGTCCCCCATCGCCTCGATGTGGAGGAGCGACGCCTCGATCACGTCGAGCGTGGCCAGCGCGGCCGCGCACGCGACGGGGTTCCCGCCGTAGGTCGAGCCGTGGGCACCAGGCCCCCAGGTCATCACCGACTCGCGTGCGATGAACGCCCCGATCGGCATACCGCTGCCCAGCCCCTTGGCGCTGACCAGGATGTCGGGTTCGACCCCTTCCCAGTCGCAGGCCCACATCTTCCCGGTCCGGCCCACGCCGGACTGCACTTCGTCCGCCACGAGCAGGATACCGTGCTGGTCGCAGACCTCACGGAGCGCCTTGAGGAAGCCGAGGGGCGGAACCACGTACCCGCCCTCGCCCTGGATCGGCTCCACGAAGATCGCGGCAACATCGCTGGGATCGACCTGGCGGGCAAAGAGCTCGTGGAGCGCGTCGAGGGAGTAGCCGATCGGATCGGCCGAACGATAGGGGTTGGCATACGGCACATGGAACACTTCCGGCAGGAACGGCCCGAAATGTTTGTGCTGGCCGGCCTTGCTGGAGGTGAGGCTCAGCGCACCGTAGCTGCGGCCATGGAAGGCTCCCTGGAACGCGATCAACGCGGGCCGCCGAGTGTGGTACCGGGCCAGCTTGATGGCGCCTTCGATCGCCTCGGTGCCGGAATTGGAGAGGAATACCCGCTTCCGACTCGGCCCGGGCGCGAGTTGCGCCAGCCGCTCCGCCAGCCGGGCGAACCCTTCGAAATAGAAATCCGTCCCGCAGATGTGGAGGAACTTCCCGGCCTGCTCCTGAATGGCCGCCACCACCGTGGGATGGTTGTACCCGGTGGACGACACCGCGATGCCGGCCATGTAGTCGATGTACCGGTTCCCGTCAACATCCTCCAGCATGGCCCCTTGGCCGCCGGCGATCACCAGCGGGTACTCCTTGATGTAGGAGGTCGAGGTCCAGGCCGCGTCGCGGTCGATGATTGCCTTGGCCTTGGGTCCGGGCGGCGGCGTGACAATGCGGGGGTAGTCGCGGGTAGTCATGGCAGTCCCGTTCGGTCAAACGTGAAAAACGATATCAGGCGTGCGCAGGCGCGGTGACGGCGGCGGTGGTCGCTTCGACCTGCTGCTCCCGCCACCAGCGCTGGCCGGACTCCGGCAGCGTGTAGATCGGATCGAAGTACTCGTGCTGCTCGTGAAGCGCCGCCTGATTGCCCCACTCGATGCTGGTGAGGTAGTTCTTGGTCCAGTAGCTGATGCCCTTGTCCCGATCGTAGGCCGCAAGTTGATGGACCCAGCGCTTCCCAACGAAGGGCACGTCGCAGACGATGCGCGGCGTCGCGAAACCGGGGAGGTAGCCCATGATGTCGTGCTGGAGCTGCTGGGCCTCCCACACCGCCACCCGCCAATGCTCGCTGTTCGGAATCATGTCGCACATGTAGAAGTAGTAGGGCATGATCTTGGCGTGATCGAGCAGCATGAAACAGAGTTCGACGAGGTCCTGGGTGGTCGCGTTGACGCCGCGCAGGAGCACCCCCTGGTTCCGAACGTCCCGGAAGCCGATCTCGAGCAGCTTCTTGGTCGCCTTGCCGACCAGCGGGGTCACCTGCTGGGCATGGTTGGCGTGGGTATGGAGCGCGAGGTCGACACCTCGGTCGAACGCTTTTCTGGCAAGCCGCTCCAGCCCGGCGAGCAGGCTGTCCTGGAGATAGTGCTGCGGCAGACCGACCAACCCCTTGGACGCCAGCCGGATGTCCCGAATGTTGGGGATGTCGAGAAGCGCCGAGACGAAGGGCTCGAGCTGGGTGATATGCAGATTGGCGATATCGCCGCCCGATACCACCACGTCCCGGACACTGGGCGTCTGCCGCAGGTAGTCCAGGATCTGCTGATGCCGGTCCTTCTGCGGGACGTGGAACTTGAGCTTCGACACCTGCGGCACGTCGTTACCAACCAGGTCCATCCGGGTGCAATGTCCGCAGTACTGCGGACACGTCGAGAGCATTTCGGCCAGCACCTTCGTGGGATAGCGGTGGGTGAGGCCCTCGACCACCCACATGTCGTGCTCGTGGAGGCTGTCCCGTGAGGCCTTGGGATGATTGGCCCAGTCGGTCCGCCGGTCGGCGAACGCGGGGGCCATATAGCGGCGAACCGGATCACGCCACAAATCCGCCACATTCATGGTGTTGATCATCTGGGGCGGGATCAGCATGGACATGGTGGCGCGCTGCTCCATGTCCTGGCCGATGTTCAGGGCGAGATCGTCCGGCAGCAGGTGGCCCAGCACATCCTTGAACTCCCGGAGATTCTTGATCGTGTGCTTGCGCTGCCAGGTGGCATTCTCCCAATCCTCGGCGGAGACGCCCTTGAACCCGGGAATCCGCGTCCAGTCTGGCTCGACGTATTCCCGCTTGATGGGATACGGAATCGGCTGGCCGGCTTTGATCGGCTCACGGGTGTCGCTCATGTCGTCCTCGGCTTGTAAGACAAGGCCCCGCTTGATCTTGTCAAATTAATATATTATATATTATCCTGCAAGCCGTGATCTGAAACGCCTTTGACACCGAGCCGCCGTGCAACTGGATCAGGTTCAAACCCGCCTACCGCGCCAGCGCAAGCAGGCCACCCATGAAATGGTGGCCGAGGTGCTGCGCGAGGCCATTACGACGGGTCACCTCAAGGCAAGCCAGCCCCTGCCCCAGGACGAAATCGCGGCCCAACTTCAGGTCAGCCACATCCCGGTTCGGGAGGCGCTCCGCCAGTTGCAGTCGGAGGGGCTGGTGACGTATCAGGCCAATCGCGGGGCCACGGTCAGCGCGCTCAGCCCGGGCGAGATCCGGGAGATCTACGAGATCCGGATCATCCTCGAAACGGCGGCGATCCGGCGGGCGGCCACGCACCTGACCGCGGCCCAGCTGGATCAGGCCGAGCGGATGCTCGATCTGGCCGAGTCCGACCAGGACGGCGCATCCTGGGGCGCCCATGACGTGGAGTTCCACCAGCTGATCTACGATCTCGATCAGCGGCCGCACTTGCGGGAGCTGATCGACGGTCTGCTCCGCCGGGTCGATCGGTACTGGCTGATCCGGGGCCTGATGCTCCGCCATCGGGCTACCTTCGACCGGGACCACCGGATCCTGCTGGCCGCACTCCGTGAGCGGAATGCCGCTCGGGCGGGCCGGGTCCTCGAGGCGCACCTGGCCGGCGCGGCGTCGCTGCTGGCCGAAGCGGTCGAGAACGGCGGGGCCGCAACCGGTCGCTGACGACGGGCCGACCGCCGCACTATCTTTCCTCCAGTCACCGCACCGCCTTCCGACCGTCATCGCATGAGGCAACAGATGAAGCGTCCGACAACGCTGGCGCGCGTCATCGGGGTCATCGTCGCCCTGTCCGGGCCAACCCTGACGGCGCAGGTCCCGAAGAAGGATCTCCCGCTCATCCCGACCCGCTCGATCGACATCAATACCGAAGAAGGTTCCTGGCTCTCGGTCGATGTCTCGCCCGACGGGAAGACCGTGGCCTTCGATCTGCTCGGCGACCTGTACACCGTCCCCTTGGCCGGTGGCGCCACCACTCAGATCACCAGCGGGATGGCCTTCGACGGCCAGCCCCGGTATTCGCCGGACGGCAAGTGGATTGCCTTCACCTCGGATCGTGACGGCGCCGAGAACGTCTGGATCATGAACGTCGAGACCAAAGAGACCCGCCAGGTCACCAAGCTCAAGGACAAGGGACTGCAGTCGCCCGAGTGGACGCCCGACGGGAAGTACATCGTGGTCACCGTGGGCGACATCACGTTCAAGCCCGGCAAGCTGTGGATGTTCCACGTCGACGGCGGCACGGGCATTCAGCTCATCAAGCAGCCGGAGAATATCCTCACGACCGGCGCGGCGTTCGGGCCGGACGGGCGATACCTGTGGTACGCCCAACGGACCGGCACCTGGAACTACAACGCGATCTTCCCGCAGTTCCAGATCGTCCGCTACGACCGGGAAACCGGGGCGCGGGAGGTGCGGACGTCGCGCTACGGCTCAGCCATCCGGCCCGCGCTGTCCCCGGACGGCAAGTGGATGGTGTACGCCACCCGATTCGAAGTGAGCACCGGCCTCGTCCTCCGCGAC
>JAYUZK010000267.1:0-8865 GCA_043751835.1 Gemmatimonadota bacterium
AAGATGGCGTTCGATCGCGCCGGGGTCGACCCGAACCGAGCCGATGCCACTCCAGTCCGCCCGCGGCATGCCCTGTTCGGCGAGGGCCCGAACCTGGCCTCCCGACTCGGCGTCGAGGAAGATGCCATCCGGGCCCACGAATTTGAGGGCGTTCCAGGCGATCGGGTTGTGGCTGGCCGTGATGATCAGACCCGCCCCAGCATGATGGTGCTCCACAGCCAACTGGACCGTCGGGGTGGGGACCACGCCAACGTCGATGACGTCGACCCCGACGGACATCAGACCGGCGGTGGCCGCGTGGGAGAACATCGGGCCGCTGGTCCGGGCATCGCGGCCAAGGACGACGAGCGGCCGGCCCCGACTCCTGGCCCAGGCACCCAGCGCCGCGGCGTGGCGGGCCACCAGTTCCGGGGTAAGGTCGGTCCCCACGATGCCCCGCATGCCGGACACCGAGATCATCAACGTCGACGAGGTCATGTCAGTCGATTTCGATCGGAAGTTTGGCAGGATCGGGAAAAGCTCGGAGGAAGGCGGTGACGACGTCGGGATCAAACTGGAGCCCGGCGCACCGCTGGAGTTCTTCCATGGCCACCCCCGGCTCGTGAGAGGCCCGGTAGGCCCGGTTGGTGGTCATCGCATCAAAGGCATCGACGACGCAGACGAGCCGGGACACCATGGGAATGGCCTCGCCCCGGAGGCCGTCGGGGAACCCGGACCCGTCGAGTCGCTCGTGGTGGTGGCGAACGATCTGGAGCACCGCGGGATGGTCGCGGCGAAGGGGCTCGAGGATTTCCTCGCCTTCGATCACGTGCTTCTTGATCTCGTCGAACTCGGCGGCGGTGAGCGGTCCGGGCTTGTTCAGCACGGCGTCGCGGGTGCCGATCTTGCCAATATCGTGGAGGTCGCCACCCAGGCGGATCTGATCGAGGATATCCCCGGTGTAGCCGAGCATCAGGGCAGTCTTGACCGAATACCGGCTCACCCGTTGGGAGTGGCCGCGGGTGTAGATGTCCTTCTTTTCCAGCATCCGGACCGCCATCTGCACCTGACCCAGGAACTGTTCCCTGTTCTTGAGATCGAGTTCCCGGAGCTGGGCCTCGAGTCGTGCCTGGTAACTCTGTTGAAGGTAGCGGTTCTCCAGCACCAGGCGACGCTTTTCGAGGGCGTTCTCGACCCGAGCCCGGAACTCTTCGATCAGGATCGGCTTGGCGAGGTAATCCACGGCCCCCTGCTGGAGGGACTCGACCGCGGTGGTCACCTCGGCCACCCCGGTCAGCATCAGGACGGCGGTATCGGGATGGCGGCGGAGGACCTCCTTGAGGAGGGTGAGCCCGTCCATCTCCGGCATGTAGATGTCGCTGATGACCAAGGGAAGTTCGCCCAGTTCCTCAAGAACGGCGAGGGCTTCCCGGCCATTGGCGGCCTCCGCCGGAACGACCCCGATGGCGGTGAGCACTCGGGCAAGGGTGCGCCGAACTTGGGTGTCGTCATCGACGATCAGCGCCCGAGGGGCGTCGGCGATCCGGGTGACCCGAACTGGGTGTTCCTGTGTCATAGGCGTAAGCTATTATCGGCGAACAACTTCATCAACGTGAGCTTCCGGCCTTACCGGCCGCCGGTTAGGTTGCTGCCCTACCCTACAAGCAAAAGCCATGACCCGAATCCGTGAAGCCGACAAGAGCCACCGGGCCGCAACGCGGGCCGTCCACGCGGGCCGGATCGACGACCAGAATGCCGGCGCGATCATGCCCCCGATCTATCAGACCTCGACGTATCGGCAGGAGGCCCTCGGGGTCAACAAGGGGTACGAATACGGCCGGACCCAGAACCCGACCCGTGAGGCGCTCGAGCGGAACGTGGCCAGCCTCGAGGGGGCCGAGTACGGATTTGCCTTCGGATCGGGCCTGGCGGCACTCGACGTGATCCTCAAGCTGTTGAAGTCCGGCGACCACGTCATCTGCGGCGAGAACGTCTACGGCGGTACGATGAGGCTGATGGTCCGGGTCTATGAACAGTTCGGCCTCACCTTCTCGTTCGTCGACATGCAGGAAGCCGAGAACGTGGCCAAGGCGATCAAGCCGAACACCCGGCTGGTGTACTGCGAGACCCCGACCAACCCGATGATGTTCCTCACCGACCTCAAGGCGGTGGGCGACATTACCCAGGCCCACGGGCTCCTCTTTGCCGTGGACAACACCTTCGCAAGCCCGATCTTCCAGCGGCCGCTTGAGTTCGGCGCCGATCTGGTGATGCACTCGACGACCAAATATCTGAACGGTCACAGTGACATGGTCGGCGGTATTACGGTGACCCGGCGAGACGACCTCGCCGAACGCCTCGGCTTCCTGCAGAACGCGAGCGGCGGTGTGCCCGGGCCGATGGACTGCTGGCTGGCCCTCCGGGGCACCAAGACCCTGCCGCTCCGGATGAAGCAGCACGACGCCAACGGCCGGCGCATCGCGCAGTGGCTCACCACCCAGAAGAAGGTGACGAAGGTCTACTACCCCGGTCTGCCCTCGCATCCCCAGCATGAGCTGGCCAAGTGCCAGATGAAGGGGTTCGGGGGGATGATCTCGTTTGACGTGGGGGATGTCGGTCTGGCCCAGCGGATCCTCGGCGCCACGAAGATCTTTGCGCTGGCCGAATCGTTAGGCGGGGTGGAGAGCCTGATCGGCCACCCCGCCTCCCAGACCCACGCCGCCGTCCCGGTGGCGATGCGGCAGGCCATGGGACTGACCGACAGCCTGGTCCGCCTCTCCTGTGGCGTCGAGGACGCCGACGACCTGATCGAGGACCTCGCCCAAGCGATCGGCTGAGGTCGCAACGTTCTTTCGCAGGGCTGAGTCTAAGGGCTACACGATGATCCGGCGGCCGGACGTTTCAAGCCGCCGCCTCGGTCAGTCCAAGGACGAGGTCGACCCATGCGAACGGTTACTCCGGCCCTCACGGCCGGCGCGGTCTTTTTCTATTGGGGCGTTTCAGCGGAAGCCCAGCGTGGCCACGGCCTCTCCGGGGGGCCGGTCGGAACGCCAGCCGCCGCAATGGTGGCCCGGGCAATCCGTGCGACACAGGCACCGAAGCTCGACGGGCTCCTCGACGATCCGATCTGGAGGACGGCCACCCCGATTTCGGGGTTCGTTCAGCGCGACCCCAACGAGGGTCAGCCGGGCACCGAGCCGACCCTGGTCCGGGTTGCCTACACCGACGATGCGCTCTGGATCGCGGTCCGTTCGGACGACTCGAAAGCGGGGGAGATCGCCGCCCTGCTGAGTCGCCGGGACGAGTGCTCGCCGTCGGACGAAGTGACGGTAATGATCGACTCCGATCACGACCGCCGCACCGCCTATGGCTTCACCGTCAATGCGGCCGGCGTCAAGCGGGACACCTACTACTACGCCGACAGCGAGCGGGACGACCGGTAGGACGCGGTCTGGGACGCCAAGGTCAACATCGATTCGACCGGCTGGTCGGCCGAGTTCCGGATTCCATTCAGTCAGATCCGCTTTTCGAACACCCCCAATCACACCTTCGGGTTCAACGTGCTCCGGCGGATCAACCGTCTCAATGAAACGCAATACTGGCGGCTGATTCCGCGACAGGCATCGGGCTTCGTGTCGCTTTTCGGTGACCTGGTGGAAGTCGACGGGGTCCATCCGCCCCGGCGGGTGGAGGTGCTCCCCTCTCGCCCGCAGGCCGATGACCCGGCGGCCCCACCGGCGGCGGGGGCGGAGGGTCACCGGACCCATGGCGCCCGGCGTGGCCTTCATGAGCTAACTGGTGTTCGGGCGGGTGGTCCTTCACGGGTTCAACCTCCTTCGCCAGCGACTTGGTGATCGCGATCCGAGCCCGCCGAGGTCATCGGCTGGTTGGAGGAGCCGGCGCGGCGGTCGTAAAGGCCGCCTGGGCGTCGGCCACCATGCGTCTGGCGGAGTGGAGAGCCTGATCGGCCACCCCGTCTCCCAGACCCACGCCGCCGTCCCGGCGCCGATGCGGCAGGCCATGGGCCTCACCGACAGCCTGGTCCGCCTCTCCTGTGGCGTCGAGGACGCCGACGACCTGATCGAGGACCTCGCCCAGGCGATCGGCTGATCCAGGCCGGGTTGATCCGAACCTGGCTCGCGGGCAGCCCAGTAAATTTCCGGGAGGGCGCTTCCGAGGTCAGACGGCGCCCAGCACCCGCGCGGGCACCGGGCGGAGATCGCGGATCACGCGGAACCATTGAAGTACAACGAGGCCGTAGTACGTAATATCGATTTCCCACCAGAAGAATCCTTGCCGGGCGGCACCAGGGAACCGATGGTGGTTGTTGTGCCAGCCTTCCCCAAGGGTAACCAGAGCCAGGGCGAGGCTGTTCCGGCTGTCGTCATCGGTGTCGTAGCGACGGCTGCCGAGTCGATGGGCGAGCGAATTGATCAATGAGGTCCCGTGGAACAACGCCACGGTGCTCACGAAATAGCCCCAGATCAGATAGGGCGCCCCGCCAATGAGGAAGAGCGTCGCGGCCAGGAGCACCGGCACCAGGATGTCGAACCGATCGAGCCAGCGCAGTTCCGGATAACGGGCGAAGTCCCGGACCTCGCGCAGGTCGGTCGCAAAGTTCTCGGCCGAGGTGATCCAGCCCATGTGGCTCCACCAAAAACCGTGCTGGCGGGGTGAGTGGACGTCGAGCTCCGTGTCGGCGTAACGGTGATGCTTCCGGTGATGGGCCGCCCACCAGAGCGGACCGCGCTGAGTGGCGCTCGACCCGAGCAGCGCGAAGACGAACTGGACCGGACGGCTGGTCCGGAAGGTCCGGTGGGAGAAGTAGCGATGGTAGAACCCGGTAATGGCGAACATCCGGACCAGATAGAGGCCAATCGCCACCGCCACCGCATCGGAATGCCAGCCGACGAAGAAGACGCCGAGACACAGGGCGTGCATGGCGATGAACGGCACCACGCGGGCCCAGTCCACTCGCTTGACCGGAGGGGCGGACCCGACACCGGGCGCCGACACGGCCGCAGTATCGAACCACCGGGCGAGGGCCTGAACTGTCCGGCGGATCGCACTTGGAATCGCCATAGCGTCTTCGTAAGGAGAAGGACATTTTATCCCGCAAGCGCCGCATTGTCAATATTATGTCCTGATAAATACCGGACAATACGAGGACATCGCTTGCCTCCCTCTGCAACCTCAATCCCGCCATATTCGTACGGTCGCCACCCTTCCCAAGTAGAGTGACCCGATGACCGGCCTTCCCGCCCCCCGTCCCCGTGTGGCCCTCCCCCAGATTGCGGCCGTATCGTGGGAACACCCCGCCGACCGCGCGGCCCTTCAGGCCATGCGGGCTGTCCCCGGGTTCGATGACGTGGTCCGCAAGGTGGTGGGCCTCCTTGGCGGCGAGCGGGGTATCAGGCTCCTCTTCCAGGGCAACGCGGTCCGCTGTACCCCAAAACAGTTCCCCCGAGCCCATCAACTACTGGTCGAGGTGTGCACGACGTTCGACTGGCCGAAGATGCCGGAGTTGTACGTCTCGCAGACGCCGGTATTCAACGCCGGGGCCTATGGCGTGGACGACCCGTTCATCGTCCTCCATTCAGCCGCGCTCGAACTGCTCGACGATGAGGAACTCCGGGTCTTGATCGCCCACGAGCTCGGGCACGTGATCAGCGGCCACGCCCTCTACCACACGATCGCGGCGATTCTCTTCAACGTGAGCCTGGCGGCGCTGCCGATGCTGGCGGGTCTGGCCCTCCTGCCGATCAAGCTGGCGGTGCTGGAATGGTCCCGGAAATCGGAGCTGTCGGCCGACCGGGCCGGGCAGCTCGGCGGGCAGAACGTGATCGCCTCGCAACAGCTGTTCATGAAAATGGCGGGCGGCTACAAGAAGGCGCTCGACACGGGGCAGATGGACCTGAACGAGTTCATGGTGCAGGCCCACGAGTACGCCACCACCCACGAGGGCATGGACATCCTCTACAAGGTCCTCAACACACTGGGCCTCAGCCATCCGATGTGCACCATCCGGGCGGCCGAGATCCAGGGCTGGATCGCTACCGGCGACTACGACCGGATCATCCGTGGCGAGTACACCCGGCGAGGCCAAGAGGCCAAGGACCGGTCAGTCGGCGACGACCTCTCGGCGGCGACGAGCTACTACACCGACGCCGGCAAGGAAGTGATGGGCCATGTGGCGGACGCCGCCAAGCGCGCCGCCCAGGCCGCCAAGGACGCCTTCACGAAGGCCCGCGCCGGCGCGTGAGGATCCTCGTTGTCGGTGGCGGCGGACGGGAACACGCCTTGCTCCAGGCCGTCCGCCGCGACCTGCCTCACGCAGACCTCTGGTGCGCGCCCGGGAACGCCGGCACCGCCGAACTTGCCACCAACCTCCCCGTCGGAGCTGACCAGTTGGACCAACTGGCGGCCCTCGCGGAGGAGAAGCGGATCGACCTGGTCATCATAGGCCCGGAGGCCCCGCTGGCCGAGGGACTCGCGGACCGGCTTCGAGCCCGCAAGATCGCGGTCTTCGGGCCGAGCGGCGCCGCAGCGCAGATCGAGGCCTCGAAGGCCTGGGCGAAGGACGTGATGACGGCGGCCGGCGTGCCGACCGCGGCCAGCATGACCTTCGCCGAACTGCCGGGGGCCTTCAAATACATCGACGCTCATCCGGAACCGCTGGTGGTCAAGGCCAGCGGACTGGCGGCCGGCAAGGGCGCGGTGGTCTGCGCCACCCGCGCGGAGGCGCGGGACGCCGCCCGCCAGATGCTGGGCGACGGCCTCTTCGGCGAGGCGGGCCAGGTGGTGGTGATCGAGTCGTTTCTCGAGGGCGAGGAGCTATCGCTGATGGCCTTGACCAACGGTCGCGACATCCGGATGCTGCCTGGCGCCCAGGACCACAAGCGGCTGCTCGAGGGCGACCGGGGTCCCAACACCGGCGGCATGGGCGCCTACAGCCCCGTGTCGCTCGAGACGCCGGCATTGCTCGAGAAGATCCGGCGCCGGGTGCTCGAACCGACGCTCGAAGAGATGGCACGTCGCGGCGCGGCGTTCTCGGGGGTCCTGTACGCCGGCCTGATGATCGACCGGGGCGGCGACCCCTGGGTGGTCGAGTTCAACTGCCGGTTCGGTGACCCGGAGACCCAGGTCATCCTGCCACGCGTGACAGGCGGCCTGGTGGCAGCTCTTCATGCGGCGGCGGTGGGCGAACCGATTCCACCGGTCACGGTGAGCCCGGACTCCGCGGTCACGACCGTTCTGGCCGCGAAGGGGTATCCCGACCAGCCTGAACGAGGCGCGGTGATCGCCGTGCCGCCCGTGCTCCCGGCCGGGGCGGTGGTGTTTCACGCCGGCACCCGCCGGGACGACAGCGGGCGCCTGGTGGTGAACGGTGGGCGGGTGCTCGCGGTCACCGGCATCGCGCCGACCTTTGCCGACGCCCAGCGGGTGAGCCGGGATACGGCGGAACAGATTACCTTCGACGGCCGCCAGCACCGCCGGGACATCGGGTGGCGTGAAGCGGCCAGGCTCGCCCAACCTTCAACCCTTGAGACACCATGATCCGCTACGCCGTCGCAGCCGTACTCGCCGTCGTCCTGACCCCCAACCTTGCCGTCAGCCAGGACAAGCCCATCAAGCAGAGCGACCTGCCCGCCGCGGTCGCCCGCACGGTGACCGCCGAAACCCGAGGCGCCACACTCCGGGGCCTGAGCAAGGAAATTGAGAAGGGCAAGACACTCTACGAAGCCGAATTCACCAAGGACGGCCACAACCGCGATGTGCTGATCGATGCTGCCGGCGCAGTCGTCGAGATCGAAGAGCAGGTCGAGATGGGATCATTGCCGGCCCCGGTACAGGCCGGCCTCAAAGCCGCGGCGGGCAAGGGACAGATCATCAAGATCGAGAGCCTCACCAAAAAGGGCGCGCTGGTGGCCTACGAGGCCCAGGTCAAGACCGGGACCAAGCGGTCGGAGGTCCAGGTCGGCCCGGACGGCAAGCGGCTGGCGCACTCCGAGTGACGGGGACGGCGCCGGCCGGCATATTCCAGCGACTCGGCCTGCGGACGAGTTGGGCCGTCATGGTCGGACTCGTCATTGTGATCGATCAGGTCACCAAACGCGTCGCGGCGGCTGCGCTGCTTGGAAAGCCCATGCACTCCTACCTGGGCGACACGATCCGAATCCAGTACACCGAAAATCCCGGGGCGTTCCTGAGCCTGGGCGCCACCCTTCCCGCCTGGGCCCGGACGGCCATCTTCTCGTTCGGGAGCGCGGCCCTGCTCGGGTTCTGCGTCTACAGCGCGCTCCGGAACGAGTGGCCCAGGCTGGCCCGGGTCGGGCTCTGCCTGATCTTCGGCGGCGGGGTCTCCAATCTGATCGACCGGCTGGCCCGCGGCACGGTGATCGACTTCATGAACGTCGGAATCGGTTCGCTTCGGACCGGCATCTTCAACGTGGCCGACATGGCCCTGATGCTCGGCGTGGCCCTCGTGCTGCTGACGGGCCGTCACCAAGACGAGCAGCCTCGGACCACCGGCTGAGCAATGGCGACCAAGGGGGCACCGGCGGCGGGCGATCCACCGGGTGGTGAGCGCCAAGAAGGAAGAGACTCGGATCCGGCGCTTCGAGGAGTTGCTCGCCACCGGGCGCCGGGCCGAGCGTTAGGCCGGGCCGGGGCGACTCCTCACCTGGCGGCCTCCGCGCGCTCGAGTTGATGCTCCCGAGCCGCTCCAGCGGCCGTAAACCCTCGAATCGGCGCCTGGGCCGACACGGTGCCGCCCGCCAGAAGGACGATCGCGGTTGCGCCGAGGGACCGAGCCCCCCAAACTCCAAGCATTCTCATGGCATGGATCCTTTCCCCGAAGCTACCACGGACCGGTCGGCTCGGGCG
>JAYUZK010000268.1:0-4444 GCA_043751835.1 Gemmatimonadota bacterium
TCGCAGCGCATTCACGACCGCGCTCACATCCGCGTCGGAGATCTCCTGCCTGGCGTAGGGAAGGAACGCCATCAGTTGAGTCCCAGCGAGCCGAGCAGCTCGCGGACTTCCCGGACGTCGAGGCGATGCGGGTTGTTGTCGCTCCGATAGGAAAATCCATCCGGTACCGGGGCGCCGCCCGCAAGGGCGGCCTCGTCCCACCACGGCTGCTGGGGCTGGAGAACATAGTGGGTTCCCATATCGCGGGTCCGCCGGGCATCGTCCTCGCCGATCATCAGCTCGTGGAGTTTCTCGCCGGGCCGGATCCCGATCACCTCGGTCCGGCAGGTGGGCGCCAGCGCCTCGGCCAGCGTCATGATGTCGGTCGACGGGATCTTCGGGACGAACAACTCGCCGCCCTGCATCCGGCGGAGAGTGTCGATCACGAAGTCCACGCCCTGGTCGAGGGTGATCCAGAACCGCGTCATTCGCGGGTCTGTGATCGGAAGGACTCCATTCTGCCTCGCCTTGAGGAAGAACGGGACCACCGAGCCTCGGCTCCCGACCACGTTGCCGTACCGGACGACGCTCATGGCCGGTCCGCGCCCGCCGGAGTAGGCATTGGCCGCGATGAACAGTTTGTCGGAGCAGAGTTTGGTCGCGCCGTAGAGGTTGACCGGGTTTGCCGCCTTGTCGGTCGAGAGGGCGATCACCTTCTCGACCCCGCAGTCGATCGCCGCCTCGATGACGTTCTGGGCCCCGAGCACGTTGGTCTTGATACACTCGAACGGGTTGTATTCCGCCGCCGGGACCTGTTTCAGCGCCGCAGCGTGGACGATGACCTGCACCCCGGAACAGGCCCGTTGCAGGCGCGGGAGGTCCCGCACGTCCCCGAGGAAGAAGCGCACGCGGCGATCCTTGAAGATCTCCGCCATCTCGTACTGCTTGAGTTCATCCCGGCTATAGATGATCACCCGGCGCGGATCGTACCGGTCGAGCAGCGTCTTCAAGAACGCCCGGCCGAACGACCCCGTGCCGCCGGTCACCAGAATCGACTGTCCTTCGAGCAACATCGTCTTCTCCTCCTCAGGCCGGCGTGCGAACGCCAGTGGTCAGCGCGACTCGTTCCGTCAGCGCGTGTGCTACGTGGTTGAGGGTGCCGCTCCAGGAGCGATCCCCATAGGGTTTCCGGAACACTCGGATCGCCGGGAACCATGGCGACCGGTCCTCTCCGAAAGCGGTCCAATCGGTCCCCGGATCGACTTGCCAGGTCTCGGTACCGACGGCGCCGGCCAGCGAGGTCACGGCGGTCGGGGCGGCGACGATGAGGTCGAGGTGCCACATCAAGGCGGCCACCGACTCCAGATCGTGCTTGAGGTCGACCCCGGCCCACCGGTGAATCCGGCGGCCTGTCACCCGCTCCATCGCCGCGAGTTCCTCCTCGCAGTCGTCGTACTGGAGGTTCACGAATTCGGCGCCACCGACCTCGACGAGCGGGCGCCAGGCCTCGAAGGCCGCGTAGTACCGCCGCCGATCGGCGCCCCGAAGGCCACTTCGCCAGTTGATCCCCACCCGGAGCCCTGGCCCAACGCCCTTGAGTCGTTCGCGCCAGGCGATCAGCTGAGCCCGCCCGGGCACCACGTGGCTCCAGGCGGGCCGGAAATCCGACCGGCTTGCGCGGAGATAGCGAGGCAGGCTGCCTAACGGGACGTGGTAGTCGTACGGACCGTCGTCCCGGGAGCCGTCCTCGATCACCCGAACGTCGGGCCAGGCCCGCCCATAGAGCCCCACCAGCCGCGGATCGAGTGCCACCGTCACGAGGGCCCCGAGGGACACGAGGTCCGGCACGCAGGTGGCGAACAGCATCTCGTCGCCCAGCCCCTGCTCCGGCCAGACCAGCATCCGGGCGCCGTGGACCCCCTCACCCCGCCACTCGGGCCACGGGAGGCCCCGGTCGCGCGGCAACCCGAGTCTGGCCCACCGGGCGTCGAAGTGGCGCCATCCGTCGGTCAGCCGGCCGGAGGCAAGTTCGACGAGGGCTCGATTCCATTCCGGCTCGGCGGCGTCCGGCTTGAGCTGGGCCGCCCGGTCGAGCGCCCGGATCGCGTCCTCGAACCGACCCGTCTCGCGGCAGGCGTTGCCGAGGTTGAGCCAGGCATCGGCTGACTCGGGCATCAGGGCCACCGCCGCTTCGAAGGCGGCTACCGCCGCGCCCAGGTCCCCTTGCTTGCGCAGGACGTTGCCGGTGTTGAAGGGGGCGGTGGCGTCGCCCGGCGCGAGGCGGGTGGCCTCTTGATAGCAGGTCAGTGCCGTGTCGAGATCGCCAAGTTGTTCGCGGCAGACGCCGAGGCTGACCCAGGCGTCGGCGGCGCCGGGCCGGAGGCGTACCGCTGCGTCGAAGGCGATCGCCGCGGCGGCAATGTCGCCCCGCTGCCGGAGCAGTTGGCCGAGGTTGAACTGCGCGGGCGCGAGGCGCGGCTCGGTGGCCACCGCAGTTCGATAGGCGGCAATGGCCTTTTCGACGTCGCCGGCGCGCTGGGCCGCCAGCCCCTGTTCAAACTCCACCGCCCCGTTCGGCGCCGTCACCCGGCCTCCCCTGACTCGGCAACCCAGTCTTGGAGCGTCGCGGCAAGCCGGTCCATCGCGCCCTCCCAGCCGGCTTCGCTGGTGCCCTTCCGAATCAGGCCAAGGCTCGGCATCCATGGATTGGTGTCTTCGCCGAATGCGGTCCAGTCGCTGCCGCTGTCGATCTGCCAGGTCCTGGTCCCGACGGCTCCGGCGATGGAGCTCACGGCCGTCGGCGCGGTCACCACGGCATCGAGCGCCGCGACGAGACCGGCCACGCTTTCGAGATCGTCCTTGAGGTCCTCTCCGGCCCAACGGTGGATTCGGATCGACCTTCCGCCTTCGATCCGTGACAGGTCGGCCTCACACTCGTCGTATTGGAGGTTGATCCACACCACGCCGTCAACCCGCCACACTGGCCCCCAGGCATCCAGCGGCGGGTAGTGGCGCGAGCGCTCGGGGGTGAGCAGGCCGCTCCGCCAGCAGACCCCGACCTTGCGGCCCGGACCGAGCAGGTCGAGCCGCTCGCGCCACCGGGCCGTCTGGACCGGGTCGGGCTGGAGATAGTTTCCGTGGGCGGGGAACGTCGCCCGGGTCCGGCGGAGCCAGCGCGGCAGACTGCCTAACGGCACATGGCAGTCGAACTCCACCGCCGTGCCGGACCCGGTCTGATCCGGAAGGATGTCGGCGCCGGGAAATGTCCGCCGGGCCAGACTCACCAGGCGCGGACTTGCCAGCAGGGTGACCATGGCCCCGGTCGCGATCAGGTCCGGGAGACAGGAGAGGAACAGCAGCTCGTCGCCGAGGCCCTGTTCCCGCCAGACCAGGATCCGCTTCCCGTTGACCGGTTCGCCCTGCCAGAGCGGGCGGAGGTAGCGGCGGAAGTCGGCGGAACGCCCCGGAGACCGCCACCGCCATTCGAACTCGTCCCAGCCGCGGGCCAGCTCCCCGGCGCCGAGGAGAGCCAGCGCGAGATTCCAGTGGGCGTCGGCGAAGTCGGGATCGCAGGCCAGGGCCTCTTCGTGCTCGATGATCGCCCGCGCGAAATCCCCCTGCTCGGCCGCAATGCTACCGAGCGCGGTGTGCGGCTTGGGACCGGGGTCGATCGTCTGCGCCCGGGCGAAACTCGCCCGCGCCTCCGAAAGCCGCCCGAGCGCCTGCAGGGTGGTACCCCGATTGAGCCAGGCCGCGCCAAGGTGCGGCGCCACCGCGACCGCCCGGTCATGAACGGTCAGCGCGGCGGCGAGATCTCCCCGGCCGGCAAGCACGAGGCCGAGGTTGGTCAGGACATCGGGATCGTCCGGCACCAGCGCCAGCGCTCGGCGGTAGTGGGTCACCGCCTCATCGGATCGGCCCAGCTGCTGGGTGGTGACTCCAAGGTTCTTGTGGGCTGGTGCCAGGCCGGGGGCGAGCGCCAGCGCCTGGACAAATCGGGTGACGGCCTCCTCGAGACGCCCGGCTTGTTGCAGCGCACTCCCAAGGTTCAGTTGCGCCAGCGCGGAATGGGGCGCCCGGGCCACTGCGGTCTCCAGCGCCGCCAGTGCGCCCGTCGCGTCGCCTGCGTCGAGCCGGACCAGGCCCAGGTTGATCCAGGCGTCAGCGAACGACGGATCGAGCGCCGTGGCCTGCCGCAGCTCGCGCTCGGCCTCTGGGTACTCGCCCAACATCCGGAGCGCGTGACCGTAGTTGGAGCGGTATTCCGCCACCCGGGGCCTGAGCGCCACCAGCCGGGAGAAGTGCCCGCGTGCCTCGGCCAGCTCGCCGCGGCCCAGCGCCAGCAGGCCGAGCAGGTGGTGCGCGTCCGGATTGGACGGATCGACCGTGAGCACCCGCCGATAGCAGCCCTGGGCATCGGACCAGCGGCCGGCCCGATGGTGATCGAGACCGATCGTCAGATCCG
>JAYUZK010000269.1:0-11741 GCA_043751835.1 Gemmatimonadota bacterium
GCCGGGCAGGGGGTCCGGGTGGCCCAGGAAATCTACCGGGTCCAGCAGGCCCGCTACCGGGCGGGGGCCACCACCATTCTTGATCTGCTCGACGCACAAACACAACTGACCGAGGCCGCGGCGGAGCTCGTCCAGGCCCGCTACGCGACCCGGTTGGCCTTGGCGGGGCTCGAAGCCCTGATCGGACAACGGTTCCATGATCTCGGCAACTAGCATGAAGTGCCCGATGTTCCTGCTGGTGGTGCTGGCGGCCGCCTGCGCCAAGGGTGACGACAAGGCCGTGGCCGGCAGCGGTGGTCGTCCGACCGGACCGACTCCGGTGGAGGTCAAGGCCGCCCGAGTCGATACCGTGATCGATGCGATCACGGCGACCGGCCAGATCGAAGCGCTCCAGGCGGTGGCACTCGGGCCCGAGGTCGACGGCCGCCTGGTCGAGATTCTGGTCCGGGAAGGCGCCGAGGTGGCCAAGGGCGAGGCGCTCTTCAAGGTGGACGACGCCGAGCTCACGGCGCAGGTGGCACGAGCCGAAGCCGATCGGGATCTGGCCGAGCAGGCGTTGGCCCGGATCACCCAGTTGCTGAGCGAGAAGGCCGCTGCCACCGCCGATGTGGAGCGCGCCGAAGCGACCGCACGTGGGGCCCGCGCGACACTCCGACTACTCACGGTCCGGCTCCAGCGGACGGTGGTGCGGGCGCCGTTTTCCGGGGTGGCCGGGGCCCGGTTCGTGAGCGTCGGCGACTACGTCAACAATGGCAGCAGGCTTATCACCCTGCAGACCGTCAATCCGCAACGGGCCGCCTTCCAGGTTCCTGAACGCTACGCCGAACGGCTCAAGGTCGGCCAGAAGGTCGAGTTCAAGGTGGCGGCGCTCGAATCGCGCGTATTCCTGGGCACGGTTGATTTCGTCGATCCACGGGTCCAGCTGCCGGCCCGAACCATCACCGTCAAAGCCATTGTCGCCAATCCCCAGCGGGTGCTCCAGGCCGGCATGTTCATCGAGGCCCGGCTGGAAACCACCCGCCGGAACGATGCGGTGGTCGTTCCCGAGGAGGCGATCCTCCAGCTTCCGTCCGGCAACGTGGTCTGGGTCGTGGAGGGCGACAAGCCGATCCGCCGCCCGGTCGAACTCGGCGTGCGCGAGCCCGGCTCGGTCGAGGTTCTGAAGGGCGTCGCGGCTGGCGAGATGGTTGTTGTCGGCGGAGCCGAGCGCCTCAATCCGCAGTCGAAGGTCAAGGCGACCACCAAGAAAAACTGACTCAGACCGGCGCGAGGTTAGGCAGGATCCACCGGCTTCGGGCCTCGGGCGCCATGAGGAGCGCCTCGCTGTAGTAGCGGAGCGGGAGTTCCCGGCCGCCCCACTGTTCGACGAGGTGGTTGGCGGCGGCCGCGAACCCGGCGTCCGGGGGCATTGTGCGCCGGAACCGGTCGACAATCGTGAGATAAAGTTGGGTGATCGTCTCGTGGGGGTAGCCGCTGGTGGGCGTGTTGGCGATTCCGACCGCCGCATTGAAGCGTTTGATCGCGGGCGGCATCGAGGACCGGGCCCGTTCCAGACCTTCATGCGTCACGATCCAGAGGCCGGCCGTCAGGTGGGCGCGGTGATTCCAGGCCGGCTTGGGCAGTGTGGCGTCGACGAACGCCGCGACCAGGGTCTCGGCCTCCAGGTCGGTGAGGAACTCCCGGTGTTCCGGGATCTGCGTCATTGTCTCATTCGATTAATTAACTCTCCAATATATTAAATATTGTGCCCTTTACAGTAATTTTTTAGTCCGTTATATTATCTGCGACCAACAATAGTATTGGTGGCGTCTTGAAACAATACGCCCTGGACCCCTTGACCCGGAGCCGCTGGCGATGAGCACCCCGTTGCGTGACTTTCTCGAAATTCCCTACGATGAACTCGAGGTCATGAACCTCGAAGCCAAGGCGGACCGCCTCAACCGGGTGAACCCGGCCAAGGTCGCCGAGAAGCGGATGAAATATCTGGCGGAAGAGAAGCGGATCAAGGCGGTGACGGTTTGCTTCACCGACCTCGAGGGTCGGCTCCACATGCTGGACTACGACAAGAAGTTTCTCCTCAAGTCCGCCGACAACCTGACTTTCGACGGATCCTCGATCCGCGGCTTCTCGGCCCAGCAGGAGTCCGATTTGCGGCTGGCCATCGACTGGCCGGCCTTTTACTGGCTCCCGGCCGACGTGTTCGGTCCGGGCAAGGTGCTGGTGTTCGGCGAAGTGCTCGAGAAGGACGGCACATCGTACGTGGCCGACATGCGGGCCAAGCTCAAGGCCTTCCTCGCCGCACTGTACGAGAAGAACGGCTTCACCTGCAACGCGGCCAACGAGATCGAAGGGTTTCTCTTCAAGGGCCGCGACGCCGAGCGGCATTACCACGAAACCGGCAAGTTCGATTTCATCTCGACCGGCGGGTACTACCACTCGCTGCCGACCGACTCGCTTCGGATCTTCATCGACATGGCCGCGGAAGTCCAGCGCGCCATGGGTTTCGCCAACGAGAAGGATCATCCCGAGGTGGCGCCGTCGCAGTTCGAGATGAACTACAGCTACACCGAAGCCAGCATCGCCGCCGACCAGGTCCAGCTCTACAAGCTGATCTGCCGCCAGGTGGCGGCCAAGCTCGAGATGACGGCGAGCTTCCTGCCCAAGCCGGTTACCGGTGTCAACGGCTCCGGCATGCACACCAACCTGTCGATCAGCCAGAAGGGCAAGAACATCTTCTTCGATCCCAAGGGGCCGGACAGGCTGTCGAAGCTGGGCTGGAAGTTCATCGACCGGATTCTTTCGAGCGGTCAGGACATCTGCCTGCTCTTCAACCCGTCGGTCAACGCCTACCGCCGGCTCGATCCCCACTTCGAGGCCCCGAACCAGATCAAGGCCTCGGCGGTGGACCGCGGCTCGATGGTCCGGATTCCGCTCGGCAACGAGCAGTCGGCCCGGGTCGAGGTCCGCTCCATCGGGCCGGATGCCAATCCCTATCTGGCCATCTACACCATGTTCAAGACGGGCCTCGAGGGACCACTCGAGGTGGCCAACGGCGACAAGAAGCGGGACCGGACCAAGTTCCTTCCCGACAACATCTACGACGCGATCCGGCTGTTCAAGGGCTCGAAGTTCTGCGGTGACCTTCTCGGTGAGGTAGTCCACCGGAAGTTCGCCGATCTCAAGCTGATGCAGGCTGAGCGGTGTCCCAAGGCGCTGGGCACCCAGATCAAGATTCCGGAGATTCAGTTCCATCATGAGGTGACGAACCAGTATCTCTGGAGCATGTTTTAGGCAGGTGGGCGGATAGGCAGGGGGGCGGACGGGAGGTAGGTTTAGCTCCCGACCGCCCTTTTGCCATTCCGGGGTTCCGAGTGTCCGCATCCGTCCAGCCGCCCGCCATCCCTGATGATTCTCGCGCCGCGCTCGTCGCCCGGATCCGGGCGCTCGAACGCGCCTCCAGGCCGCTCGAACCCGGCACCACCCGCCGGAAGGTGCTCCGCAATGCGGTGTCCGCCTCGGCCGAGCGGTTCCTGAGGCAGATCGAACATCTCAAGGCCTTCGATGATGCGCCGGACAAAGGCTCGGGGCTCCTTGGTTCCCCCATCTCGGAGCACGGCCTTGCGATCGACGAGGTGATCCGTCTGTTCGAGGATGAGGTGGTCAGGCCCGGCCTGAACCCGGCTTCCGGCGGGCATCTCGCCTACGTGCCGGGCGGCGGGATCTATCCCGCGGCGCTCGGTGACTACCTCGCCGCGGTTTCCAACAAATACGCCGGCGTCTTCTACGCCGGGCCTGGCGCGGTCCGGATGGAGAACATGCTGCTCCGCTGGGTGGCTGACCTGGTCGGCTACCCTGCGGGGGCGGTGGGCAACATCACGTCGGGCGGGAGCATCGCGAGTCTCGTGGCGATTGCTACCGCCAGGGACGCCCGCGGTCTCAAGGGTGCTGACTATTCCCGGGCGGTAGTCTACCTCACCGGTCAGGCGCACCACTGCCTCGAGAAGGCAATCCGGATCGCCGGGCTCGGCGAAGCACCGGTGCGCCACATCGACGTGGACGGCCGGTTCCGGATGGTGCCCGAGGCGCTGGCCAAGGCAATCGAGACGGATCGGGCCGCCGGGCTTGAGCCCTGGCTCGTGATCGCCTCCGCGGGCACGACTGATACCGGTGCGGTCGACCCCCTCGACCGGATCGGCGCCATCGCGGAACAGGAGCGGTGCTGGTTTCACGTTGATGCGGCCTACGGCGGATTCTTCCTGCTCACCGAGCATGGCAGGGCGGCCTTCAATGGCATCGAACGCTCCGATTCAATCGTGCTCGATCCCCACAAGGGCCTGTTCCTTCCGTACGGCTCCGGGATCGTGCTGGTCCGGGATCCCAAGCCGATGCTGGCGGCGCACCACTATTTCGGGAACTACATGCAGGACGCCGTCCAGGAGGAATCCGAGGTCTCCCCCGCGGACGTGTCGCCGGAGCTGACCAAGCATTTTCGCGGGGTACGGATGTGGCTTCCCCTGAAGCTGGTCGGCGTCAAGCCTTTCCGCGCCGCGCTCGAGGAGAAGCTGCTGCTGGCTCGCTATTTCCGGCTCGAGGTGGAGGCACTCGGCTTCGAGGTGGGGCCGGAACCGGATCTCTCGGTCGTGACATACCGGTGGGTGCCGAAGGGGGTGGCCCTCGAGAAGGTCAATCGACTCAACGCGGGGATCGTGGACTTCGTGAGAGGCGACGGCCGGGTCTTCATCTCGTCGACCATGATCGATGGACGGTTTACCCTGCGGATGGTGGCGCTGGCGTTCCGGACTCATCGGCGAACCATGGATCTGGCCATCCGGGTGTTGCGTCAGGCTGTGGAGGCGATCGGGTGACCCAATTCGTCGATTCGATCGGACTATTGCTGGGGTCGGTGATCGCGTTAGGCGTCGTATTCTCGGTTGGCCGGCTGATCGGGGGGAGCCGAGCGCCATGGCTCGGCCCCGCGCTCGTGGCCGTCGTGGCCTGCGGGCTCCGGTGGTGGCGGTCGATGCCATCGATCGAGGGAGTATTCCGTATCTCGCACGGGATCAAGCGCTGGCGATTACCTACTCGGCGGATGATCCGCGGTCTGCCAGACTGAAGGCCGGCGGCCGGCCTGACCTACTTCGCCCGCTGCTCGGCCAGCTGGACGACGTAGTTCATCAGGTTGTCGCCGAGGCGGGTGGCGACCGGCTTGGCGTTGTAATTGTCGAACCGGACGCAGCCGATCAGGATATGTCCCTTGCCGTAGTCCACTTCGGCGATGACGGCGTTCTTTCCCTTCTTCGAGTGTTTGGCCAGCACCCGCCATTCCTTTGCCGGCTCGGCGAACGAGCAGTTGCCGACGAACGGCCCGTTCGAGTCGGCCAGTTCGGTGATCTTGTCGCTGGTGAATCCCTGAAACAGCGGATGCTTCTTGTCGACGACCTTGGCCTGGATGGTGTACTCGCCAATGTAGATGTCGTAGGGGGCCCAGGTCTTGGAGAAGCCGTCGGATTTTGGATTCAGGATTACCAGCACACCGCCCTGTTCGACGTAGCTCTTGAACGCGGCCCCGTTGATGTCCTGAAGGCGGAACAGATTGTCGATCACGATCAGGCCGTAGTTCTTGAGGCTGTCGCCCGGGACTTTCGGAGTGATGGACTCGAAGGCGGTCTGGTGACTCTTGAGGATGGTGGCCGCGAAGGAGCCGAGGGGGCCGGCGACGACGCCGATCCGGACCGGGCCCGCGAGGACGAGTGCCGCAAGGAGGTGGCCGATCATGGTGCATTCTCCGGGAACAAGTTTCAGCGACTGGCCTGCTGGATCATTCGGCTGATCGTCCCGTAGATCGCTTTGGCGACGGGCACCGCATCGAACCGGAACCAGTGGATCAGTCCAGGGAGGATGGTGAAAAAGCCGTGGATGGCAAACAGCGCCACACCGACGAACAATAGACTGATGAACATCATCAGCAGTCCGCCCGCGACCATCGCCACCAGACCAACACCGAACAGGGCCCAGACGAAGAGCAGCAGCAGTCCGACCAGAGCCTGGCCCAGTGGATTTGCCCTCCGAGCCGGGGCACCGGTGGCGCCCGAGGTGATCAGCCTGGCACCGACCGCCTGGAGACGGCCGAGGCGTTTGGCGATCGACGGATGCCAGCCGCCCACCGGCTGGCTCGGTCCCGCTTCGCCGACCCGGTGGGTCCAATGGACGAACAGCAAGCCGCTCGAACGGGCGAGGGCGAAATCCGTGTCTGCCCGGCCCATCTTCTGAAGGGCGTGAGCCATTCCGTCGGGGTTGCGGGTCAGTTTGACGCTGGTGGCGTCGGCCAGGAACCGGCGAGCCCGCCAGAGCGCCGCGAGCGGGGGGCCGAAGAATAACAACTGGCCCATCGAAATCAGGAACGTGGTCGTCGCGGCCGCCAGCATGAATGGGATCCGGATCGCGGTTAGACACCCCTCCCGGGCCTTGTCCTCGATGTCGGGCTCGCTCGCCAGCAGGTCGGCGACCTGTCGATCGGCCCGGTCGTCCCGGATGAAGAGCCCGCGGACGGCTCCCCACAGGGCCTGACGGGATTTTCGGGCGGAACCTGCCGTGAGAATGCTGCCCAGCAGTCCGTAGGTCTGGTTCACCGAGAGCAGCAGCATCGCGATCTTGAGGTCACCGTTCACCACCGACCCGATCAAGTGGCCGAGGACAGCCTGGGTCTCATCCCGGTCGAGGGTGTCGAGGAGGCCGCGCGTCACCACGATCGTGGCGTCGTCGGGGGTCGACCCGACCGCGACGGCGTTCGGCGCCGTCTGGTCGAGCAGCTTGACGGCCGGCTGGCGGATTCCGGCCGCAATCGCCATTTCGCCGATCAGGTTGACGAGCTGACGCTCCTCGAGATCGCCGGGTCGAGGGTCGCGGGCGCCGATCGAGAGCAGGACTCCGCCGGTACCGGCGTGCCAGAAAAGGGCCCGGACCCAGATCCAGAGGAGCAGCATCAGGACCATCCCGGGCGCCACCAGGACCAGCCCGAGCCTGCCTAACGCAAGCCAGTCGAGGTGGGACCAGTCGTCGTGATTGAGTCCCTGGTCGATCGGGTCGAGGGCCGCGGGAATCAGGCGTCCGGCGGCGTTGACCAGGTCCCAGAACGCCGGTGAGACGGGAGTGGCCAGGTCGATCAGGTGGGCGACGGTCAGCACCACCAGATAGAGGACCGGCGTTACCATCAGGCTGACCGGGATCCCGGCCAACGCCACCGCACTGGCCCCGAAGAGGGCGAAGCGAAGGGTGCGCCTTCGGTGGCGGGCCTGCTCCTCGAAAAAGGTGGTGCGAACGACGGGGCTGGCGGCCACGTGGTACCGTTACCGCCGGATCAGCGGCGGCGGGGTGGGAGGGGCCACGCCCACCTCCGTGGGGGTGAGCACCCGGACGCCGTAGGTGTCCTGATCGGTGACCCCGAACGCCCGGACCGGCCCGAAGAACTCGGTCCGTTCCACGTCCGTCGTGGCCCCGAGAAACGGAGGCAGAATCCGCGGGTCGTAGAACCGGAAATACCAGTCCTCCCCTTCGGGCGACTCGACGACCAGGAACCGGCGAAAGTGGAGCCGAAGACTCTCGAGCGGAGCCGTCGCGACGGCGAGGATGCCCCAGGGTTGGGGCCAAAGGTCTTCAGTGATCCACTGGAAAGTCAGTTCGTCGAGATGGACAAGGTAGGGCGCGATGGCGGCCAGGTCTTCTTCCGCCCCGCCGCGGTAGAGCGAGACGGCCCGCGTGGGCCCCAAGCGCGTGACGGTGGCGAGCACCGAGGGCGCATCGGTGGCGTCGAGAATCGCCCACAGGTTGCCGGCCGCGGCCCATCGCTGGACCGTGAGCACTGCGGCGAGACGCTGTCCGAGCGGTGGCATAGAGGCGGCCCTTACGACTTGGTGATTTCCCGGCGGTCGATCTTCGGGAACCTGATCGTGCACTGGCCGTTGCCGGGCGCGAATCCGACCAGGAGCGCCTTGCCGGAGGCGTCGAGGTTGCCCCGAACCGGGGATCCATCCGGCAGGGTCACTTCGTAGGCTTCGCCGGCCACCGGCCGCTTCTTGCGGTCTTTCCCAGCCGGCGCGACCAACTCGATGGCAAGATGGGCCGTGTCGTCATCGCCGAGCCGGACGACCGATTTTCCGGGAGGGCCGCCGGAAGGGCTCTCTCGTCCGGGGCCCTTTTCGACGGGTCCGTACTGGCAGGGCTGGCATCCCCCGACGGCGTCGACGTGCTCCTGGCGCATCTTCATCATGGCACCTGTGGTTTGTTCCGGTCCGGGAACGGGTTTTCGTCGACGGTCAGGACGACCTCGAACTCATAGTCGGATCGTTTTTGAGGCGGGTTGATCCGCCGGGCGAGGTTGTTGCCGCTGCCCGCTTGGGAAAACCCCGGCGCCACCATCCGGATCCGGATTTCGTTCCGCGGATTCTGCTTGGCGAGGGCGAGCAGCTTCCCGGCCGTGGCGAGCCCGAGCGGGTTGGGAATCACCAGTGTACCGATGTGGCTCCTCCCGAGGGTGCCCCGTCCCTCGTCGATGAACTCGACCCAGCCCATCGGCTCGTCGTGGATATTGATGACCGGCGTGGGCCGCGTGAACATCGTCCGGGCGATGGCCGAGACCCGTTTGCTCTCCTCCAGGCCGGTCTTCTGCGCCGCGTCGATGTCTTCGTGCCAGACCGGAAAGAACCGCTCCCCGATCAGATCGTCGGTGATCTTGAGGAAGTCCTCGATGGCGTCGAAGGCATCGAGAATTCCGCCCAGCCGGCGATCGAGATCAGCGAGCGCGGCCTGGATGCCGTCAGGCGTATCGGGAAGGCCGTCGATCAGGCCGTTCATCTGCTTCTCCAGCTCGGCCAGCACCTTGGGATCGGTGCCCTTGGCGCGCTCTTCGTCGATCCGTTTCTTGAGGTCTCGGCGGAGCTTGGCCTTGGGATCCTTGACGTCTTTCCCGGCCTGGCGGAGATCATTGACTGCTTTCCGCGCGTCATCGATCACGCCCTTGAGGCGCTTCTTGGTATCGTCGTCCACGTTGATCAGCAGCCCGCCGACGAACAGCCGCCGGCCCGCCAGGGTGTCTCCCTCCATGAACTCGCCGAAGCCGTGGAACCAGATCCCGGCCGCCGCAATCGAGACTGGGGCATCCTTCGGCAGCACGATCTTCAGTTCATGGATCGCGCGGGCATTCCGGGGCGGAAAGTCGGCCGGCGGCTCGTTCGACTCTCGGCTGGCCGTCTCGGCGAGGACATTCCACCGACCGTTGATTGCCGTCACCAGGCGGACCGGTCCCGACTGGCTGTAGAACCGGGGGAAGCGGATCGAGGCGGTGACCTGCACCAGGCTCTTGACCTCCTCGCCGGCCGGATCGTGCCATCCCATCGTGATATCGAGTCCGACCATCTCCTTGGCTTGGGGGTCGGCGGCCGGGAGATCCTTGAGCGGAATGGTGATCCTCACCTGCTTGGGCCGGTCGGTGGGCTTGGGCGGCCGGAGGATCTCGATTTTCGGGTCGATGGTGACGGCCTTCAAGCCGTCGGCAAAGTTCGGGGTGACGTTCCCGACCGAGAATGGAGCGGCTCGCACCTGGATCAGCAGTCGCGGGCGAATGACGATCGTGTTCGACGCGAAGTCGATGGTCGACCCGATGGCGTACGGGGCGCGGCCGAGTTCGTGGGGCGGCAGGTCGACGATGAACTCGTAGTTCTTGTCGCGCAGGGTCACGCCGGGAGCGCCCGCGGGCCCTTTGCGGCCCGGCACGGTGTGGAAGTCCCGGAAGCCGCCTTCAGAGGTGGCGAAGAAGAAGAACCGGACCGCGGCCACGCTGTTGGCGTTCTCGGCGAACTTGAAGGCCTCGAATCGCGCGGCGGCGAAGGCCTTGATCGGATTAATCTGCGTCGGGTAGAGCTCGGTCTTTCCGGAGGCCACGGCCCGCATGCAGTCGTACGACCACCGGCCGTCGGCCCAGAAGTAGTCGCCGGCCATCGGCCAGTAGGGCCAAGTGGGGGCGAACTGAACGCCGTGGAAGCCGCCGTCGCCGGGCGGTTTCGAGATCGCGCCGAGATCCAGGAGGCATTCGATGGCGCCGGCGTCGGTCGCCGCTCCGCCGCGCTGCTGGCCGTAGATCCGGAGGGTCTCCTCGAAGGTGTCGTCATTCGAGAACGAATCCTTCTGCTGAATGAAGGCAATCTCCGCGGGATCGCGGATGTTACCGCGCCCGATGAGATAGCGATGCCCCGGCGTCGGCAGGACGTGGAAGGCCCAGTGGCGGAACCGGCTCCACTGGGTGAACACGACGTCGTTCTGGAGGGGGTAACTCCCGGTCAGGAACCCCTCGACCTCGCGTTCCTCTTCTTTCTGGGTGGTCCGGGCGGCGCCGTCCTCGTCGTACCGGAAGTTCGGTCCGTATCCCTGGCGGCCGACCGGCACCCAGGCAGGAATCGACCGCATCAATCGCGCAAAGAGAGCGCCTTCGACGCTGGAGCTGATCAGTTTGCCGAGAAACGAGAACAACTCCTCGACGGGACTCTTGCCGGTCAGCTTCTTCACCGCATCGTCGATCACGACGATGACCGGGCCGACGAGAGGGATCGCGAGTAAGCCCGTTTTCAACAGTTTCCCGGCCAGCTTCGCGATCTTTTCGAGAAACCCGCTGTCCTGAAATGCCTCCGGGCCGCGCGCCCCGGAGTCCTTGGCCAATCCGGACGGCGGGCGTTTGGCGCCGCGGCGGTTCGTGTCGGTATCGACGGCGGTATCGTAATCCGGGGCGTTGATCCGGTGAAACGGCCTGGTGGCGACATCGACCGGCTTCCCGTTGTTGGGGAAATGGTCGGTGCTCACGAGCCGTGCGCCTTGATCAGGGCATCGGTGGTTGCCGGGTCGAGCGACCCGGATTCCGGAATCTTCTCGTCTCGTTGGAACTGGGTCAGAAACGCCCGCCGCTCGTCGTTGCTCCAGTTGCCGAAGGTGTCGCCGCCGGTGTCGTCTTTTCCATAGCCGAGGTTGTAGAGGCGCTGGAGTGCTCCGAGGCGACGATCCGCGTCGGTCAACGGCGTCGGGTTGGCGTCGAAGTCCGGATCGAACAGAAGCGAATTGGCATCGCGGACCCGGATGGCCTTGAGCTTGCTCCCGTCGAGCCGGAGTTCGAGGAACTGGTCCTCGTCGTCGAAGCGGTCCGAGTCACTGGTCGGCTGGTTGGGGTCCTTCGGCTTGGGAGGTACCAGGGCGTCGAACGCGTCGATTTTGAGAGTGATGAGGACGTTGGGGTCGAAGAACGGGAGCCCGATGATCCCTTTCGCGGTGGTCCGTCCTCGGACCGTGGGTGTGTCCTGAGCCGTGCCGATCTGGGCGACGAAGCGCCGGTTGGCCAGCGGAACCTTGTCGTTCGACACTTTGGTCCCGGTGCGCTGGGCCGGCGTTGGCGCGTCGATCTGGATCCGGATGGCCCACATCTTCAGATCGCGTTCGCAGGGAGAATGCAGCGCCACGCCGTGATAGAACCGGCACCCGAAGGTGGTCTCCTCCTTCGCCAGCTTGTCGGCCAGGGTTGGGTTCGCCGGGTCGAGCTGGCGGGCCTCGGGGCGGACCTCTCGGCCGAACCGCCGGGGATGTTCGACGAACAACTTGGCTCGGCGATCCTTGCCGTCGGACCAGAGCCTTGCTTCGCAGGCCCCCGGGCCCTGCTGGGCGGTCGGGCACGGCCACAACGCCGGGTCGATCACGGTCCCTTTGGC
>JAYUZK010000270.1:0-3750 GCA_043751835.1 Gemmatimonadota bacterium
TGCCGCGCTCACCATCGCGGAGACGGGCCACCTCGTGCTCGCCACCCTCCACACCAATTCGGCGGCCGAGTCGATCAACCGGATCATCGACGTCTTCCCGCACAATCAGCAGTCCCAAGTCCGGGCCCAGCTCGCCTTCGTGCTTGAGGGTGTCATCACCCAGACCCTGCTGCAGCGGGCCCGCGGCAAGGGCCGGGTGATGGCCTCGGAGATCATGGTGGCCACCCCGGCGATCCGGGCCCTGATCCGCGACGACAAGATCCACCAGATCTATTCGGCGCTGCAGTCCGGCAAGAAGCACGGCATGCAGACAATGACGGATGCCTTGTACCAGCTGTACATGGGCCGTGAAGTCAGCAAGGACGAGTGTCTCCGGGTGGCGCAGGAGCCGAACGAGTTCCTCCGGATGATCGGGGAGAAGCCGCTCGACGATCAGCCGATCGCCGAACTGCCGCCGAACAAGGGCGAGCGCACCCTGCTCCGCCGTTAACGAGTCGAGGTCACCATGGCCGTATTCGAGTATACCGCGAAGAACACCACCAGCGGTCAGATCATGAAGGGTACCCTGGACGTCCCCACCAAGGACGACGTCATGGCGTACCTCAAGAAGAACCGGCTCCTGCTGGTGGCGGTCCGGGAACAACCGAAGCAGTTCAAGTTCAAGATGCCTGGTGGCGGGGTCGGGACCCGCGACCTGGTCATCTTCACGCGCCAATTCGCCACCATGATCAACGCCGGCCTTCCGCTGGTCCAGTCGCTCACGATCCTGGCCCAGCAGACCGAGAACAAGAACCTCAAGGACGTCGTCAAGCAGGTGGTCTACGACGTCGAGGCCGGCAACACCCTGGCGGACGCGTTTCGGAAGCACCCCAAGGCGTATCCGGACCTCTACGTCAACATGGTGGCCGCCGGCGAGGCCGGTGGTATTCTCGACACGATTCTCCTCCGGCTCGCCACCTTC
Organism: Gemmatimonadota bacterium; assembly: GCA_043751835.1. GTDB lineage: Bacteria > Gemmatimonadota > Gemmatimonadetes > Gemmatimonadales > GWC2-71-9 > SHZU01. Next base: position 962 of record JAYUZK010000270.1, read on the forward strand.
CTCGAGAAGAGCGATGCCCTGGTTCGCAAGGTGAAGGGCGCGATGGTCTACCCGGTCGTGATCATCTCGGTCGCGGTGATCGCCATCGCGGTCCTCCTGATCTTCGTCATCCCGACCTTCGAAACCATGTTCGCGTCGGTCAACATGGAACTGCCGCTTCCGACCCGGATCGTGATCGCCGCCTCGAAGGGCCTGACCCAGTGGTGGTGGGCCATCATCCTTGGCTCGGTTGCCGCCTTCTTCATGGGACGCCAGTTCTACCTGACGCCGGACGGCCGGAAAATCATTGACGGCGCCCTGCTCAAGGCCCCGGTCCTCGGCGACCTCCTCCGGAAATCCGCCGTCTCGCGGTTCACCCGGACCCTCGGCACTCTGATCTCCTCCGGCGTGTCGATTCTCGACGGCCTCGAAATCACCGCCAAGACGGCCGGCAACCGGGTCATTCACGACGCCGTGATGCAGTCACGGGCCTCAATCGCCGGCGGTGAAACCATTGCCGGACCGCTCCAGACGTCCGCCGTCTTCCCGCCGATGGTGATCTCGATGATTGCCGTCGGCGAGCAGACCGGCGGATTGGATGAAATGCTCTCCAAGATCGCCGACTTCTACGACGCCGAAGTGGACGTCGCGGTCAGCGCGTTGCTGTCCTTGATGGAACCGATCATGATCGTCGTCCTCGGCGTGGTCGTCGGCGGCATGGTCGTGGCGATGTACCTCCCAATCTTCGATATGGTGAACGCGGTCCAGTAACCGACGACCGCAAACTCAACTGCACCTCCAGGGAGGAACAGCGGGGGCCGGCGGAAGCCGGCCCCCGTGCCTTTTCGGGCAACGAACGCTCGAGGCGCGGTCAGGCGTGTGGCTGATGAAAGGTCCCCGGATCACCGTTGCCGACCCGGACCCCGGACAACGGAGCCCCGAACCCCAGACCATCGACGGTGAGGGTGGCCGAGCTTCGGCACGTAGGTACCGGAGAGTTGCTCGCGTTCCCCGGCCGAAACCTCCGCGCTGGTCAGGCGCTGCTCGGCGGGCTCGGAAGTGGCCGGCAGGGGCGCCAGCTTGAGGGTCTCCATCATTTGGAGGGTCTCGGGCCGAATCAGCGTCCCGGCCCTGAGGGCCGTCCAGAGCGATGGAGTCGGGACAAGACCGCCGAAACCCGACCCCCGCAGGTACCCCCTTCGTTCGGGTCCGCCTCAGGACGTGCCCGCCACGATTCCCTCGGCGATCAGCCGCTCCACTTCAGCGTCCGCGATGCCAAGGCGCTTCCCAAGGGCGAGCCGGGTATGCTCGCCCAGTTGGGGTGCCGGACTCCTGATTTCGCCGCGGCTCTCGCTGAACTTGAGCGGCGCGCCGGTGACCCGGATCTGGCCGGCGGTCGGGTGCTCCAGAGCGGGGAACATCTCGCGCGCGGCCGCCTGGGGGTCGGCGGCGACCTCGGCGAGGTTGCTGACCGGAGCGCACGGCACCCCGCGGCTCGCGAGGGCGGCGAGCCAGTGGGCAGCTGACTTGGTCCGGAAAATCTCCGCGATCAGCGGCTCGAGCACCTCCCGATGCTCGACCCGAAGGGCGTTGGTCGCAAAGCGAGAATCGGCAGCCAGGTCGGGGCGCTCGATGGCCTCGCAAAACGATCGCCACAGCTTGTCGCTCGCCACCGCGACGGCAATCTCACGGTCGGCGGTCGGAAAGCAGGCGTAGGGAACGATCGTGGCGAATGCGGTTCCCATCGGACCGGGCACCCGCCCGGAGCCGAACAGGTTGGCGTAGTTCGACCCCATGGCCGAGATCATCCCGTCGAGCATCGAGACATCGACATGCTGGCCCCGGCCCGTCCTGGCCCGACTTTGCAGCGCCATCAGCACCCCGGTCAGCCCGAACAGTCCGGCCGTGATGTCCGCCACCGAATGGCCGCAGCGGGCCGTGTCGCCCTCGACCGTGCCGGTGACGCTGATCAGTCCCGATGAGGCCTGGAGAATCAGGTCCATCGCGGGGTCGTCCCGCCGGGGGCCGGTCTGACCGTAGCCCGAGATCGAGCAGTAGACGAGGCGCGGATTGATCGAGGCGGCCACCGAGTATCCCAGCCCGAGCCGCTCCATCGTGCCGGGCCGGAAATTCTCGATCAACACGTCAGCCTTCGCAATCAGCCGGCGGCAGAGGTCGATGCCTTCCGCGGCCTTGAGATTGACGGCAAGAGCCTGCTTGCCGGAGTTGAGGCCGAGAAAGAACGAACTCTCCGGTCCGATGAAGGGCGGGCCCCAGGTTCGTCCGATGTCGCCGGTCTCGATGCTCTCCACTTTCAGCACGTCGGCCCCATAGGCGGCCATCAGCATGGTGCAGTAGGGGCCGGCGAGCGCATGGCTGAAGTCGAGGACGGTGAGGCCGTCGAGGGGGAATGGAATCGTCACGGCGGAGCGGGGGTCAATCGCCGGCGCGGATCGCCCGGTAGCCCATCGCGCGGTTGAGCCACCGGATCATTGGCGTCATCAACTCGAAATCCCGGGCCAGCGCCCGGACCAGCTTGGCCGAGTCGAGGTCCTTGCCGGGCACATCCCGCCCGACGGTGAACGACTGGAGCCGCAGTTAGTCCGCCGCCGGAACGCCGGAGCCTTCACGATCGTCTCGAAGTCCTTCCAGTCCTCGGCCAGGCGATCCCGGATCTTCGTCAGCACCGGGCGAGCCGGCATCCAGATCCCACCGGCCACCAGCAGCCGGCGTTGGTCTTGTACGGCGACTTGTCTTTGGAAAACCGGATGTCGCGATTGATCCGGAACAGGGACCGTTTGGGATCGCCC
>JAYUZK010000271.1:0-3640 GCA_043751835.1 Gemmatimonadota bacterium
CCCGCAGCTGAGGTGATTCTCCCCATCCTGAGCGTTGACGCCTGGGCGACTCGGGAGCACAGCCTTGATACTCCACGAGGCGCGCTCGGGCGGAACCCCGGTCGCCTCCCAGATGGCGGGTTTCCCCCGCCTGGCTTCGATCACCTGAATCACCAGCTCGGGGTCGCCATCGTGGTAGGTCGTCACGCTTCCACCAGCTGCCGTGACGACGATCGCGAGCATCGGCCCGGTCGCCCACGGCATCACCCGACCGGGAGGCAGATCGATCCACCGGATCCGGATCGCATCGTTTCGGCAGGAGATGGTCGGCGGAATTCGCTGGACCGACCTGATCTTCCCCACGCTGTCGGCCATGATCTCCAGTGGCGCGCCCGGGTACGCGGTGATCGGGCCCACCTCGGCTGAAGGCGAGGCGCTTCCTTTGAGCTGCGCTGCGAGCTCCCCCAGCGTTTCGGCGAAGACCCGGGCCGTTTGGGGCCCATACAGGTCGGAGCCGCCCTCGTAGGACTGGGCCTGGTATTCCTCCGCGGTGTTGATGTACTGTAGGAACCCGTTGGCCAGGCCAATGACAGCCACTCGGTGGATGCCCTGCTGGAGGCCAAGGGCCTTGGCCACCGCTGCGCGCATCTGCATTCCGGCGACGGTCGTGACCTCGGCAGGAATCGCCGCGAGGGTCACGTCGCCAAAGGTGGTCACGGTGAACTGGGCCGTCTCCGGAGCCGAGTGCTCGCCGACCATGAGGGATTGCAGGAGTCCCAATGCGCGCCGCTTCTCCCGCTGGCAGCCCTGCGCCGGATCGACGACCGACTGGTGGCCTTCGCGGAGCGACAGCCTCACGAAGGGGAACAGCGGTTCCCATTTCCACACCCGTGACTGGGCGTCCTCGGCTCCGCCGACGGCACTGCTCCCGGCCTCTCCCTCCGCGCACAGACCGTGGTAACTGGGCAGGGTGATCGTCGTGAAGGCGCGCCGAAGTCGCAGGTCGTCGCGGGGAGCCGGGACGGTGTCGGCGGGTGTCGCGACGGCAAAGACCCGGGACGCGATCTGGCTCGCCAGCGGTTCCATGGCCCGCCGAGCTCCCCAGAAGCACCGTTCAATCGCATCATCCGGCGGACTCACCCAGTCGTATTCCACCGGCATTCCGCGAACCGGCGTGAAGGGGCGGGCCGGACCGAGTCTGGGCCAAGGGCAGCGGGTGCTCCGGGGAACCCGAGGGGATGCGTCTCCTTCGGTGCCGTTCATGAAGAGCGCGACCGGGCCGGTTCCGCCGGCCACGCCCAGCGTGCGCTCGAGTTGCCGCATGACGAGGCCGGGGATGTCGCTGTCCAGCAACGTGGTCGTATTGGGGTTCCCGGTGCCGTGAATGGCGTAGATGCTCAGGACCCCGGCCGGTGCGCGCTGGCGCCATCCCTCGTCCGGCGGCAGCGTATCGACTCTGAGCACGGCGAGTTGGTGATTCTGGGCCTCCGAGGCGATGTCGGCAGAATCGGTCGGTGCCGTCGAACAGGGGACGGGTTTCTCCGGATTCCGGCAATAGGCCGTGTAACTCCGGTTTCGGGTGGCCCGGAGGCTGGTGTCGATCGCCCAGGTGGCCCAGGCGTGGCGGCGCGCGCGGTGTGCCTGGATCACGGCCGCGGCAATCTGGCTCACCAGCAGGTGCGCGACCGCGGGGTCGTATCCGTTCACGCGGGCGGACTGATTGTTGTAGAGGGCCTCGCCATAGAAATGGCTCGGCCCTGAATGCGTGTGGGTCGCGGAGACGATCAGCCGATCGGCACCGATTCCGGTCTCCGCCAGGACCAGCGCGGCAACGCGGCGATGGATATTCGCCGAGATATGAGCCAGGTCGGCAATCACGAAAGCCATTTTCTCGCCGCCGGCATCCTCGACGACGAGCGCCCGGGCGAAGAGATGCAACCGCCAGCCCGTGGACCGAAGCCCGTCGGGACCATTGCCGGCGAGGCCGACACCGGGAGGCGGCGTCAGGTCCGCCTTGCCGAATCCCGCGAGCAGGAACCCCGGCCCGGCCGCTGGGGCGGGGGACCGCGGCGCCGGCAGCAACCGGTCGTAATAGGCCGTGGCGCAGCCACTCACCAGGCCGGCGGCCAGAATCAATGACCTGAATCTCACGGCCGCCTCCGCATCGGGGCCGACACACCGAGACCGAGCTCGAGCCGGGCGGCGCATCCGCCCCGGTGGCCGAACCCTCCCCGGAGGCGCTCGGTGCACTGGAAGACCGGCTCCAGGCTGGGCCGCGCGTCAATCTTCCATACCGGGATCGACGCCCGGAGCGCCAGGTTGACCGCAACATGGGTCACCCCGTTCCGTGCGATCTCGATATCCGAAGGGTCGAGAAGGGCCTTGGTCCGCTCGGCCCAACCGCCGCGCACTCCGAGCACGACGTTGACGCCCGGACCGAGGAGCGGATTCGCGATGATCCGCTGCAGCCGCGCTTCGATATAGGTGCCCCGCCCCGCGTTCAATCCACGCCAGACAGCGACCGAGGGCGAGAGCATCGAGGAGAGCCACTCGATCCGGCCGAAGAGTTCTCCCACCTGCCGAGCCGGGCTCTCGCGGGGTCGGTAACGGGTGTCGATTCCTCCGACTGTGATGAGCCAGCCCGGCGCGGCAAAGTCGAACGAGCCCCAGGCGCTCTCCTCGGCGGAGGCGAGCCCATCGGGGTCGAGGTCGAGGGAATGGTGGCGGTCTTCGAAGCTGCGATGAGCCCAACCGCCGACCGAGATCGAGAGCGGTGCCTTGACGAGACCGAGCGCGACCGCGGGCTCGATGCCGGCGCCGGCCCGACGGATGCCGCGCCAGTAGTAGGTGTTGGAGGTCGCCAACTCGGCGTGGAACGCGGGCGATTGCCCGGCGACCACACCGGGGACCGCCTGAAGCACCAGGGCCAGCCCGATCGCGGCCCACCTCGGCGCGACCCGAATCACCACGTCACGCGCTCAAGCACAAAGCGAAGATCGACAGTGAATTGGTTTCTGACCCAGCCCAACTGGAGCTCGGGCGAGATGAGGGTCCGACCTGGGATCGGCGCCCGTACGCCAAACCCGGCAGCGAACGACGCGATGGTCTCGCCCGTGTGGTTCATCTTCCCGAGGCCCGGTTGGAGGAACAGATAGGCTCCGGGCAGGTAGGCCACGTTGCCGATCGCGGGGATCTCCAGCTTCGCCAGGATCGAGGTGGCGGCGGTCGCGCCCGGGGCCAGGGTCGGGTTCCGGCGGTACTCGATGAGGAAGGTCGGGTGAAACAGGTCGCCAAGAGCCTTGGGGAAATCGAGACTCCGCGCCCGAATGCCCACGGCCCAGAGGAAGTTGCGGCCGCCGATCGGTCTCGCAAACGCGGCTCCAGTCTCACCCACCAACGACCACTCGCCGATGCACCGGGCGTTTCGCTGGATGTTGACCACCGGCAGCGAGCCACTCCGGTGGCAGACGTCGACGTTCGGTTCGACGTCGAACTTCTCCACCGGAAGGTCCGTGGGGGGGTGCGGGTTGCCCTCCGTCGCCGAGTCGACCACGGCGCCTCGAAGCTCCCGAAGCGCGAGTCTCCTCCGGGCGAGCGCGTCGTAGTACACGGTATCTTCCGGAGCACCGGCCAGAGTTGGTTGGCGAGTCTTCTTGCGTCG
>JAYUZK010000272.1:0-6860 GCA_043751835.1 Gemmatimonadota bacterium
ATGCCCCGTTGCAGGTACGAATGACCTTGCGCCGACACCCTTACCGGCGCCTCGCCCATCAAATACAGCGCCACGGAGATGTCATGCGGGCCCAGGCTCCAGAGCGCGTTTTCGTCCGGCCGGACCTGACCCAGGTTGACCCGCTGCGAGTAGAGGTAGTAGATCTGGCCCAGGGACCCGTCCCGGATCATCGCCTTGAGCCGGTCCACGACCGGGTGGAACTCCAGCAAATGGCCGACCAGCGCCGGCACTTTGCGCCGATCGCTCTCCTCGGCCAACTCGACGGCCTCGCGGACGGTCAGGGCGTAGGGCTTCTCGACCAGGACCGGCTTCCCTGCCCGAACCGCCTCCAGACCCAGCGCGGCATGGGTCCGAGCCGTGGAGGCCACCACAACGGCATCTACCCGCTCCAGCAAGGCTTGGACCGAATCCGTGACCAGGAGGCCGGGATAGGCCAAGGCGGTCTTCTCCCGGACCGAAACGGACAGATCGCAGACCGCGGTCAACTCGGCATCGGGCATCGACGCCAAAGTCCGGACATGGTTCCGACCCCAGGCGCCGGCACCGACCACCCCCACCCGAAGCCGGCTCATCCGAAGAAGCCCTTCACGGCCGAAATCACCAGGTCCACTGACGCATCGGTAAGCTCGGGATAGACCGGCAAGGACAGCACCTCCCGCATCGCCTGCTCGGTCCGCGGGAGCGACCCAACCTGGTACCCGAGATCGGCAAAGCAGGGCTGGAGGTGCAGACCGACCGGATAGTAGACCGCACACCCGATGCCGTTGGCCTTGAGATGGGCCAGCAGCTCATCCCGGCGAGGGACTCGAACGGTGTACTGGTGGAAGATGTGCTCGTTACCGGCATCGGTAACGGGTGGCTGGATGTCGGCGTGGCCGCGGAAAGCCTCAGTGTACCGAGCCGCGCGGTCGCGCCGCGCCGCGCCCCAAGCTGCGAGATGCGGCAACTTCGCGAGGAGAACCGCCGCCTGGATGGTATCGAGGCGGCTGTTGGTGCCGACCTCCTCGTGGTGGTACTGCTTGGCGCCGCCGTGAACCCGGAGCTTCTTGAGCCGCCCCGCCAAGGCATCCTCCTGGGTCACGATCAACCCGCCGTCGCCAAAGGCCCCGAGATTCTTGCTGGGGAAGAACGACAAGGTCCCGACCCAACCCAGTTCGCCGGCCATCCGCCAAGTCCCGCCGATTTGGCGCCGGGCGCCGATCGACTGGGCCCCGTCTTCGATCACCCGGATGCCGCGTTTCGATGCCACGGCGAGAATCCGTTCCATCGCCGCCATCTGCCCAAACAGGTGCACGACAACGATGGCGCGGGTCTTCGGCGTGATCGCAGCTTCGACGGCCGCCGGATCGACGCAGAACGTGGCCGGATCGATATCGACGAACACGGACCTGCCTCCGGCATTGTGAATCGCGCCCGCGGTTGCGAAGAACGTGAAGCTCGGGGCAATCACCTCGTCACCGGGCTTGAGCCCGAGCGCCTTGAGAGGCAGCAGAATGGCATCGGTGCCGCTGGCACAACCGATCCCATGCTTGGCATGACACAGCGCCGCCACTTGGGTCTCCAGTTCCGCGATCTCCCGCCCCATGATGAATTCCTGGCGTTCGACTACCGAGGCGATCGCGCGGTCGACTTCGTTCTTGATGGTGGCGTATTGGGCCTTGAGGTCCAGCAGGGGAATGGTCACGACGGGGCGTCCTTGACAGAATGCGGCCGGCACTCGAGTCGCAAGTTGCGACAGGCCAGTAACTTAGACGACCTCATCCAGCCGAGTCAACCAGTCGCAATCGGCCGTCGATCTCTTGATACCCGGTACCGCAGGAGGCGCAAGACCCCTTCCCTCCGGCGAGCTTGAGCCGAACCCCGCACTGACACATCCAGCCGATCCGTCGAGCGGGAACGCCTACCATCAGCGCATACGGCGGAACGTCGCCCCGGACCACTGCCCCGGACCCGATGAAGGCATACTCCCCGATCACGGTCCCGCAGACGATCGTGGCATTGGCGCCAATGCTCGCACCGCGCTTCACGAGGGTGGGTTGATACTCGTCTTTCCGGGCGACGTGGCTCCGCGGATTCAGGACGTTCGTGAAGACGCAACTCGGTCCGCAGAACACATCATCCTCGAGTTCAACCCCCTCGTATATCGACACGTTGTTCTGAATCTTGACGTTGGACCCGATCCGCGTGCCCGGCATCACCACCACGTTCTGGCCGAGATTGCAGCGCTCGCCGATCACCGCACCCGGCATCACGTGCGAGAAGTGCCAGATCTTGGTTCCCGTCCCGATCACGGCGCCATCATCGACGTAGCTCGACTCGTGGACGAAGTAGTCCGTCATGAGGTCCACCTTTCAAAGAGATGCATACTCGCCCCGGAGACCGATCACCTTCACCTCTGGCACCAGGCTGTGGCCGAACCGAGCCGCTACCGTCTCGTGGGCCATGCCGATCAGCGCCCGGACATCCGCCGCCGTGGCGCCGCCCGTGTTGACGAAGTAGTTGGCATGCATCGAGGAGATTTCTGCGCCGCCGATCCGGCTGCCCTTGAGCCCCGCCGCCTCGATCAGCTGCCCGGCGGTTCGGTCGCCCCCCGGATTCTTGAAGACGCTGCCGCAACAGGGCTGGTTGAAGGGGGTACCCCGCTGGCGCCAGTCGAACAGCCGCGCGACCTCATCGGCCAGTTCGGCTGGATTCCCGGGGGCAAGCCTGACGGTGGTCTCCAGCACTACAAGGCCATCGAGCCCGCTTCGCCGGTATTGGAACGGGACCTCGGCCCGGCCGAGAACCCGGGCATGTCCGGTCCCATCCACGACCACGACGGTCTCCACCGTATCAGCCCATTGCCCGCCGTGACACCCGGCGTTCATGTACACGCCCCCGCCAACCGTGCCGGGCACACCGACCATCATCTGAATCCCCGCCCATCCGGCCTGGGCGGTCCTCCGCGCCGCGATCGGCGACGGCAGGCCGGCACCGAACCGCCACCGATCCTCGTGCGGCTCGATCCGGTCGAGCCCCTTTCCCAACCGGATGACAACGGCCTCGAGCCCTTCGTCCGGCAGCAGCACGTTGGAGCCCAGACCGAGCACGAACCAGGGAACCCCGAGGCGATGCGCCACAGACAGAACCCGGGTGACATCCTCCGAGTCGGCGGGCAGCACCACCGTGGCCGGCCCCCCGATCCGGTAGGTGGAGTAGCGGGCCAACGGTTCGCCGGTCTTCACCTCGCCGCGGACCACCGCGCTGAGGGCAGCCACGAACCCCGGGTCCCGCGCTGAGGTCATGCCCGCAACTCGGCCGTGAACGCGCGAGTCATCGCGTGCCATTCCTGCAGGGGTCGGACCTCGCCAGTCCGGCTCCGAAGCGCGATGACTGCGTCGCAGGCGGCCGCGGCCGCCGTCATCGTGGTGGTGTACGGGACTCGGTGCTGCAGCGCCGCCCGCCGCAGAAGGTAATCGTCCCGCTTGGTGAGCTTGCCTAACGGCGTGTTGACCAGCAATTGGATCTGGCCAGAAACGATCAAGTCGACCGGGTTCGGCCGGCCCTCGTGGATCTTGAGAACCCGCTCCGCGGGGACCCCGCGGGCCCGGAGATACCGGGCCGTTCCTTCCGTCGCCAGAAGCCGGAAGCCCATTTCATGGAACCGCCGGGCAATCGCCACCACGGCCGGCTTGTCGGTGTCGTTGACCGTCACAAAGACCGATCCGCCCAGTGGCAGGCTCCCGTCGACGCTGATCTGCGCCTTGGCAAAGGCCATCCCGAACGAATCGGCGATTCCCATCACCTCGCCGGTGGACCGCATCTCGGGTCCGAGCAGGAGGTCAACTCCCGGGAACTTGCTGAACGGGAAGACCGCCTCCTTGACCGCCACGTAGGGGTGGACGACGTCCTCCGCCACGCCGAGATCCTCGAGCGTTCGGCCGACCATCAGCAGCGCGGCGAGACTCGCGAGCGGCACGCCGGTGGTCTTCGAAACGAAAGGAATGGTCCGCGAGGCTCGGGGATTGACCTCGAGGACGTAGACCCGCCCGTTCTTGATCGCGTACTGGACGTTCATCAACCCGATCACGCCAAGCTTGAGCGCGAATCGGCGGGTATGCTCCTTCATTTCCGCCACCTGCGCCTCAGTGATCAGGTACGGTGGCATCACGCAGGCCGAGTCGCCGGAGTGAATCCCGGCGTCCTCAATGTGCTGCATGACCCCGCCGATGATGCACTGCTTGCCGTCGGCGATCGCGTCGACGTCCGCTTCGAAGGCATCCTCCAGGAACTGGTCGATCAGCACCGGATGACCCGGCGCCACCCGGACGGCCGCTCCGAAGAACTCGGCCAGCGACTCGGGGTCGTAGACAATCTGCATCGCCCGGCCGCCCAGGACATACGATGGCCGGATCAAGACCGGATACCCGATCTCGGTCGCGATCGCGAGCGCTTCATCGAGCGACTTCGCCGTGCCGTTCCTCGGCTGCTCCACCCCGAGTTCCCGGGCCAGCGCTTCGAACCGGCCCCGGTCCTCGGCCGCATCAATCGCCTCGGGGGACGTGCCGATGATCGGCACACCCTCCGCCTCAAGCCCTTGCGCCAGCTTGAGCGGCGTCTGCCCGCCGAACTGAACGACCACCCCAAGGGGCTTCTCGAGGTGAACGATCTCGAGCACGTCCTCCAACGTCAGCGGCTCGAAGTAGAGAGCGTCCGACATGTCGAAGTCGGTGGAGACCGTCTCGGGATTGGAGTTCACCATCACCGTCCGGTAGCCGGCCTCCCGGAGCGCCATGACGGCACGGACACAGCAGTAGTCGAACTCGACGCCCTGCCCGATCCGGTTCGGACCGCTGCCGAGAATGATCACGGTCTTGTCGCCGTCGGCCTCCGCCTCGTTTTCCTCGTCGTAGCAGGAATAGAGATAGGGCGTCTTCGAGGGAAACTCGCCGGCACATGTATCGACCATCTTGAACGCGGGCCGGACCCCGAGCGCCTGGCGGCGATGTCGGAATTCGGTCTCGGTGAGCCCGGCAATGTCGGCCAACTGCCGATCGGAGAAGCCCATTCGCTTCATCCACCGGATCAGAGCCCGTTCCCCGGCGTCATCCGGCACACCGCCGCTCCGGCCAGCCCTCCAGTCTCGGCCGAAGGTCCGCTCGGCGTCGACAAGCTCGGCGAGCTGATGAAGGAACCAGGGGTCGATCCGCGACCGTTCGGCTATCGACTCCACCGGAACGTCATGAAGCAGCGCCCGTTTGATCTGGAAGAGCCGCTCCGGCGTCGGCTTGCGAATCGCCGCGAGAACCGACTCGACCGCGCCATCCTCCAGCCGATCGTCGGCCAATGTCTCCCCGACCACCCACCCGGAGCGCCCAATCTCGAGACCGCGGAACCCCTTCTGAAATGCCTCCTTGAAGGTCCGACCGATCGCCATTACCTCGCCGACGGACTTCATCTGAGTGGTGAGGCCAGGGTCCGCCGCGGGGAATTTTTCGAAGGCGAACCGCGGAATCTTCACCACCACGTAGTCGAGGACCGGTTCGAAACTGGCGGGGGTGGTCCGGGTGATGTCGTTCGGCAGCTCGTCGAGGCGGTACCCGACCGCCACCTTGGTCCCGATCCGGGCGATCGGAAACCCCGTCGCCTTCGAGGCCAGGGCGGAGCTGCGGGACACCCGAGGGTTCATCTCGATTACCAGCTGTTCGCCGGTTTCGGGGCTGACGGCAAACTGGACGTTACAACCGCCTGCCTCGACGCCGACTTCCCGGATGATCTTGCAGGCCGCATCTCGCATGATTTGGTATTCGCGGTCCGACAGGGTCATGGCCGGCGCCACGGTCACCGAGTCGCCGGTGTGGACGCCCATTGGATCGAGGTTCTCGATCGAGCAGACGATGACGACGTTGTCCGCCCCGTCCCGCATCAGCTCGAGTTCGAACTCCTTCCAGCCGATGATGCTCCGCTCGACGAGGACCGAACCGACGGGCGAAGCCTCGAGCCCGCGCCGGAGCATGGCCTCGAATTCCTCTCGGTTGTACGCGATGCCACCACCGGTACCGCCTAACGTGAATGAAGGCCGAAGAATGGCCGGATAGCCGGTCCGCTCCACGCCGGCGAGACCCTCCTCGACCGTGGTGACCGTCGTCCCCTCGGGAGTGGCGAGCCCGATCCGCCGCATCGCCTTGGCAAACTCGTCGCGGTCCTCCGCCACCCGAATCGCCCGCTCGTTGGCGCCGATCAGCTCGACGCCATACTTCTCGAGTACCCCGCTCCGGTAGAGGTCCATCGCCACATTGAGGCCGGTCTGCCCGCCCATGGTGGGCAGCAGGGCGTCGGGACGTTCCTTGGCGATGATCTTCTCCACCCACTCCGCGGTCACCGGCTCGACATAGGTCCGGTCCGCCACCTCGGGATCGGTCATGATGGTGGCCGGGTTCGAGTTCACCAGGATCACCCGGTAGCCCTCCTCACGGAGGGCCCGCGCCGCCTGGGTCCCCGAATAGTCGAACTCGGCCCCCTGCCCGATCACGATCGGGCCGGAACCGATAAGGAGGATGGAGCGAAGGTCAGTCCGCTTGGGCATCAAGCAGATCCTCCAGAGTTTGATCGAGCGGAATGGTCGGCTGCCATCCGGTGTCCCGGATCAGCCGGGTCGGATCGCCGACCAAGTGCATAATATCGTTGGGCCGGGACAGGCTTGGATCGGCCTCGAGAATCACCCGGCAACCGACAAGCGTCATCAGGCGCCCGACCACATCCTCGATCGTGTGGCCCCGACCGCTCGCGACGTTGTAGACCGAACCGGGAACCCCACGCTCGAGCAGGAGCCGGTACGCGCGCGCCACATCCCGCACGTC